>DASUIK010000021.1:0-13577 GCA_036279795.1 Burkholderiaceae bacterium
TCGGCGCGGCCGAGGGCGCTGAAATCGGCCAACATCACCGGCAAGGCCGACGGCCAGCCGCCCGCGCCCAACATGGCGAAATGCCAACCGTTGATGCCCAGCAGCTCGGCCGTGGCGGCACCCACGCCCAGGCCCACTGCGGCGGCTGGCCACTTGCTCAGGCGCAGACGCAAGGCCAACATGACGGCTCCGGCCAGACCCGCCAACAAAAACGTCCATCCCATGGGTTCGCCCGAGGCCAGCAAACGGCGCAGCGTGCCCACCTGGGAGATGACCAGCAAGGCGGCGATGCTGTTGGAAAACCCGCTGAACACAGGCGCCGGGATGTAACGCGTCAGCCGGTCGGCTCGCAGGAGGTACAGGCCCCCCTTGACCAAGCCCGCCCCACCGGCGATCAGGCACAGGAAAGTCAACCGCACCTCGGGGGTGTCTGGCAGGCCCCACGCGGGCAGTTGCTGCCCGAGTTGCGCCAGCATGGCGGCCAGGGTGGTGGCCTCGAACAACCGGGCGGAGAACATGGCGGGCCGCGTGGACCCGAGGCTGAACAGATGCAGCAGCACCAGACCGGTGATGGCCGCCAGGATGCCGGCCGCCAGGTGCTGAGCGCCGACATGCACGTAGACCAGCAACACCGCGCCCAGGGTGGTGGGCAAGGCCAACGCCACCGCGTCCAGCGCGCCGAGGATGTGCTGAGGCCGCCAGCGCGCAGGCGGGGCGGCCAGGACGGGGCCAGATGCCGTTGTCTCGTCAGCGCTCATCGGGGACTTGGGGTGGTTGCCATGCACAGGTGTCGGTCGGGAACACATGAACTCCGACGACCTTGCAAAGTTGTCATTTAATGTTAACCGTTCGCAGGCCCAGCCTGCCTTCGTGGTTTACCCCGCCCTCCTCGCTGCCGACGCCCCGATGCGAAAGACAATCCTGCGCCTGCTGCGCCGCCTCTATTTTTTTGCACCGCTCATCGCTGTAGCGCTGGTGTGTGGCCTCATGCTGGCCGACCCGCCGCTGGTGCGTACCCTGCGCCACGCCTTGTGGGATCAGTACCAGCGGCTGCAGCCGCGCGTCTACCAGGACACCGCCGTGCGGGTGGTGGACATCGACGAAGAAAGTCTGGCCAAGGTGGGCCAATGGCCCTGGCCGCGATACCGCATCGCCGAACTGGTGAAGCGGCTGCAAGACCTCCAGGCCGCCGCCATCGGCTTTGACGTGGTGTTCGCCGAGCCCGACCGGACGTCGCCGGCCGCCGTCAGCCGCGACTGGGCCTTGCCGGCCTCGGTGCGAAGCCAGATCGCCACCCTGCCCGACAACGACAACGTGCTGGCGCAGCAACTGAAAGACGCCAACGTGGTGCTCGGCTTTTCGCTGGAGCGGCGCGGGCCTGGCACAGTGCCGGCGACCATGCCGGTGGCGCAGCCGGTGGTCATGGGTGACCCACCCCAGGCCTATGTGCACCGCTTTGGCAGCGTCGTGCCGCCCTTGCCCGAACTCAGTGCCAGCGCGGCGGCGGCGGGCGCCTTGACCTTCGTGCCCGACAACGACGGCGTGGTTCGGCGTGTGCCCCTGGTGTTGCGGGTGGGCGACCAGTTGGTGCCCACCCTGGTGACGGAACTGCTGCGCGTGGGCCAGGGGGCCAGCAACTACCTGATCCGCATGGGGCCGGCCACCAACCCCGGCATTGCCGAGGTGCGTGTGGGCCAGGTGACGCTGCCCACCACCCGCAGCGGCGAGGCCTGGGTCCACTACGCCACAGAGCGGCAGCAGCGCCTGATCCCGGCGTGGAAAGTGTTGGCCGGCGAGGTGACGGCGGCCGAGGTCGAAGGCCGACTGGTGCTGGTGGGCAGTTCGGCTCAAGGGCTGATGGACCTGCGGTTCAGCCCACTGGGCGGTGTCATTCCCGGCGTGGAAGCCCACGCCCAGATCCTTGAGCAAGCGCTGACCGACAGCTTTCTCTACCGACCCAACTGGGCCACGGCGGTCGAAGCCCTGACGCTGGTGGTGGCCGGGCTGGGCATTGGCTTGCTGGCCCTCTACACGGGCGCCCTGCTCTCCGCACTGGTGACGGCGGCGGCCCTGGGCGCCACCGTGTGGGGCGGCTGGTACGCGTTTTCGGTGCAGCACCTGCTGATCGACTCCATCGTGCCCGCCATCGGCATCTTTGCCGCCTTTTTGCTGGGCAGCATGGTGCACCACTTCGCCAGCGAACGGCGCCAGCGCTGGGTGCGCCAGGCGTTCTCGCGCTATGTGTCGCCCAACCTGGTGAACCACATCGTTGACAACCCAGACAGCCTGGAGCTGGGCGGGCGGCGCCTGACCTGCAGCTTTGTTTTCACCGACCTGGCCGGCTTCACCAGCCTGATGGAAAAAATCGATCCCGGCGAAGCGGTGGCCTTGCTCAACCGCTACCTGGACGAGATGATCCACATCGCCTTTGCGCACGAAGGCACGCTGGACCGCATCGTCGGCGATGCCGTGGCCATCATGTTCTCGGCCCCAGTGCACCAGCCCGACCACCAAAAACGTGCCTACGACTGCGCCCTGGCCATGCAACGCTACGCCACGCAGTACGCGCTGGAACTGCAGGCCAAGGGCATTCCGTTCGGTCACACCCGCATCGGGGTGCACTGCGGCGAAGTGATCGTAGGCAACTTCGGCGGCTCCACCATCTTCGACTACCGTGCCCTGGGCGACCCGGTGAACACGGCCGCGCGCCTGGAAAGCGTGAACAAGCACCTGGGCACCCGCGTGTGTGTGTCGGAAGACGTGATCGCCGGTGTGCCCAGCGCTATGGTGCGCCGGGTGGGCCGCCTCACCCTCAAAGGCAAAACCCGCGCGCTGCTGGTGTGGCAGCCGCTCAACGACGGGCTGGAGCACGACGAGCAGGCGGCGGCGGCCATGCCGGCTTACGACCACGCCTACAACCTCATGGCCGCAGGCGACCCGGACGCACTGGACGCCTTTGAGCACCTGGCGCGCGAGCGCCCGCAAGACCCGCTGGTGCAGCTTCACCTGCGCCGCTTGCGCCAGGGCGAAAGCGGCGAGGTGATCGTGATGAACGAGAAGTGAAGGCGGAGGGCGGCGCGCCTCAGCGCACCGTCAGCTCAACCCGGCGGTTCTGCGGCTCGGCACGGTTGTCGGGCGTGGGCACCAACAATTGGGTTTCGCCCTGCCCGCCGATGTCCATGGCAATCACGCGCGAAGCTACCGGCTTGAGCATGCGGGCCACCGCTTCGGCACGGCGCAGCGACAGCGACATGTTGGCAGCCGCACCACCCAGGGTGTCGGTGTGGCCCACGATGGACACATCGGGCGCGCTGCGCTGGCGCACTTCGCCAAACACCTGGTCGATCATGGCCTGTGACTGCTTGGTCAGGCGGGTGGTGCCCTTCTCGAAATTGAGGCGGAACACCACCGGCGCGGTGGGCGCGGCGCCCAAAGCGGCCCCAGTGTCACGCGCCAGCATGTCGGCCGGCACGGCGTAGGCCTCGCGGGTCGAACCGTCGAGCGCGGCCGCACCGCTGGCGCGCTGCAACTCGATGGTGCCCTTGTCACCCGCCACCACCACCTTGCCGGTGCTGCCATCGGCGTTCTGCAGCAGCACCACGTAAGAACGCGGCAGCGCGGCCGGGCGCGCGGGCAAGGCCGTGTTGACCGCCACAGTGGTCACGGTTTCCGGCGCACACAGCGAGGCCGGATCAACCTCTGGCTGTTCCTGTCCCAGATCGGCCGCGCTGGGCAGGCCCGCACGGCTCACGCCCAAGGCGGGTGTGAGCTGGCCGAGCGTGGCCAAAGCGCGTGCCTGCGCGCTGAAGTAGGCGTAGCGGGCGCGTACGTAGGCCCGGTTGGCCTCGAACACCTCGTTGTGGGTGTCGAGCAGGTCCAGCAGGCTGCGCTGACCGATGTCGAATTGCTGCTGATACGCCGCCTGCACCTTCTCGGCCGCCAGGCGCTGCGTGTCGAGCAGTTGCGTCTGCTCACGCTGGGTGTTGATTTCGTTGAGTGTGACCGTGAGTGTCTGGCGCAGGTCGCGGCAGGTGGACTCCTGCCGGTCCATGGCCTCGTTCAGGGCCTGAGCCGCCTGCTCCACGCGGGCCTCGTAGGCACCGCCCCGGTACAGGTTGAAGCGCAGCAACAACTCGATCACCGCATCCCGGGAGCGGCCGCGCACACCATCGAGGTTGCGGTCCAGAGACTGGCTGGCGCGCACGTCCACGCGCGGGGCGTTTTCGGTACGGAAACTGTCGAGGCTGGCCCGGCCCGCGCGCACCGCCTCCAGCGCGGTCCACATGCGCGGGCTCTGGCGCAACGCCTGCGACACGGCCTGCACCGCATCGGTGGGTGTTTTGGGCAGATCGAGCTGGCGCGGCAAGGCCGCCACCTGCGCGGGTGGCAGGTTGCCGGTCACTTGCAGGTAAACGGTCGCCGCACGCTGATGCGCCGACACCTCTTCGGCCAGATTGGACTCGGCCAAAGCCAGCCGGCCCAGGGCCTGCTCCACATCCGAGCGCCGCGTCACACCACCGCTTTCGCGTTCGGTCAACGCGGTGTGGATCAGCTTGTGTTCCACGTAGTTGCGCTTGGCCAACTCCACCAGTTCGGTCGCGCGCGCCAGTTCGGCGTAGGCCACGGCCGCCTCATAAGCCATGGTCTCGGTGCCATCGACGAGGCGGTAGTAACGCGACAGCTTGTCGTGCCCGGCCTGGCGCACGGCCGCGCTGACCGCACCGCCGTCAAACAGCAGCTGGCTCACCGACAAGGTGCCGTTGGTGTGGGTGTACGTGCCGGTGGACGAGCCAGGGCGGGTTTGCGACTCACGCCCCACGCTGGCGGAAAAATCCACCTGAGGCCGGCCGGGGCCCCGCTCGGCATCTTGCCGGGCGCTGGCGCCCAGCAGCGCGTGCCACTGCGCCTGCACGCTGGGGTGGGTGTTGATGGCTTTGCTGACCGCCTCCAGCATGGGCGCGGGCAGCACCTGCGCATGAACCGTTGCCGACAGACCCGACACCAGGGCCGCCACCGCAAGAGAGATCGCACCGACCCTCATGGTGCCACCACCACCACAAAGCGGGTGCCACGCACGCCGATGGTGCCCGTGGGCGTCTTGAGGTTGACCGCTTCCGGCTTGGCCTTGGCGATCAGACCGGACACGTAGTGCAAGGAGCCACTGGCCAGTCGACCGCCCAGCTTCAGATCGCCCTTTGCTGGAGCAAAGAGGTATTCCTCCAGCGTGAAGCGGGTCGACGGGCCGAAGGACATCACCGTGTTGTCCTTGAGGGTGATGCCCACCGCGCCATCGGCGCCTGTGCGGATGACGTCGCTGACCTTCAATGGTGTGCCCTCAACCGCCTTGATGGCTTGACCGCCGGATTCGACAAATGCTTCACCCTTCGCCGTTTTGACGTAACCAATGGCGGCGCCAGCCGCAGCGGGCGCGCGGTTCTGCTGAGCCTGCGCCCCCAAACTGACCAAGGCCACACAGGCCAACACGAACATTCTCTTCAACCACATGGCGATTGCTCCAATCGGTGGCGTGCCAACACGCCGTGACTACTTGAAAAAAACCGTCTCAACTGCGCACACGCGCAAGCTGCGCCAGCGCAGCAGGCCCGAGAGCCTGCAACACTTCGTTACCGTGTGTGTAACCCTGTTTGACAATTTGATCAAGTTTATTCCACGCCAACATGCCCACGCGGTCCAGCGGCGGGTTGAAGTACACATCGGTCAAGGCTTGCACTTCGTGCTGGCGCGACACGCTGTACAGAATGGTCACATTCATCAATAAGCTGGCCATGGAAGGCAGCTTGTAGCGCCGGCGAGCGCGCGGACGCAGCTTGTCGCGCAGCAGCGCCCAGGTGCCGGGTACCTCGTTGTGGGTGATCTTGCGGGGTTTTCTGAAGCTCAGATCCACCCCAAGCACGGTGCCCACGCCGCGCATTTTTCGCATCACATCCACAGGGAAATTGTTGAAAGTGCCACCGTCGCACAACAAATCGCCATCAAAAATGACAGGCGGCAAAGCGCCCGGGATGGCGATGCTGGCGCGCAGCGCGCGCCCCAAGTTGCCTCGGCGCAACACCACCTCGCTGGCGGTGGAGTAGTTGGTGGCAATGCAGTAATAGTTTTTCCACAGGTCTTCGGCATCGGGCTCGGCGCCGAAAAGCGTGGTCAGGGACTCACGCACCACTTGGCGCAGCTTGTGGCCCTTGATCAGAGAGATCAGCGGCAGCCAGTTGAAATCGCTGGTCGGATTGCTGCCGAAGGCCTTACGCGCCACCTGCAGCAACTGGTCCAGCGGCTGGTCCGACGCCACCAACACGCCCATGATGGCGCCTATGCTGGTGCCGCCCACGCAGTCGACCTCGACGCCGTGCTCCAGCAACGCCCGGTAAATGCCGAGCTGCGACAAACCACGCGCGCCCCCTCCCGCCAGCACGAGGCCGACGGCGGTGCGCGTCTGCAAGCGCGCCAGGCGGGCCATGTCGCGCGCAGAGCCTCGGCGCAGGTGCACGTGGTCGGCCACCGGGCGGCGGTCCAGCCAGACGCGGGTCTTGAGTGGCGTGCGCTTGTCGGCATCGTGCAACAGCACCAGCACCTGCCCGGCCTCCGCGCGCGGCGGTCGCGACATCAGAAACTCGGTTTCTATCGGGTGCAAGCGCGCCGGTTGCGACGCATCGGCCAGCAGCAAGAGTTCGTCGCAATGGCGAGCGCAATGCCGCGTCCAGGCGGTGAGCCCGGCGTCGGCCACCAGCAGCACAAAATCGTGCTCGGCCTCGATCTGGTCCAGCAACTGGGCAAGATGGCGCGCGACCTCTGGGCTGTCGGCATCGGCCAGGCTGAGGCCCTGGGCGGCCAAACGCTCGTTCACCAGCGCCGCATCCACCCGCTGCACACGGCCAGCACTGGCCATGTGGGCCGCCAGTTCGTGCCCGAAGGCCGGCAGGTCCACGCCATCGGTCACCGCCATCACGGCGCTGATGATGGGTTTTTCCATCGGCACGCGCGAGCGCTCGGTCTGCAGGCGGCCGATCAGTTGCTGCGTGAGGCCGATGGAGGCCTGGGCGCTGCTGGCCAACAGCTTGTTGAACGCGGCCTTGTCCAGGCGGATCAACACCGAATCGCGGATGGCCACCACCGTGGCCGAGCGCGGTGCGCCGGTGTAGAGGCTCATCTCGCCAATGACCTGGCCACGCGACATTTCGCGCACCGCGCGTTCCTGCCCGTTCTCGTCGCGGATGTAGGCGCGCAGGCGGCCACTCATGACAAGGAACATCGAGTCGCCCGCCTCGCCCTGCGCCATCAGGGTCTCGCCGCTGTCAATCTCCAGCCACTCCAGGTGCTCCCTGAGCAGGGCCACGGCCGCTGGATCGGCTTCGCCCAAAAAAGCCGCCAGCTGGCGGTTCAACAATTCGTCCTGGTAAGTTTGTCTCGACTGAATGACTTGCATGTGGTGCCGTTTCTAGTGTTGTTGGAGCGCACAAGAAACGAGCTTAACCACAAGTGCAACAAAACGTCAAAACCCAAATATGGGAAGGTGACAGTCGAGCGCGCGCGCAGCCTCACATCTGGTCGATCATCACTTGGCCGAAACCCGAGCAGCTGACTTGGGTGGCACCGTCCATGAGGCGGGCGAAGTCGTAGGTGACCTTCTTGGACAGGATGGCCTTTTCCATGCTGGTGATGATGAGGTCGGCGGCCTCTTTCCAGCCCATGTGGCGCAACATCATCTCGGCCGAGAGGATCTCGGAGCCGGGGTTGACGTAGTCCTTGCCGGCGTATTTGGGCGCGGTGCCGTGTGTGGCCTCGAAGCAGGCCACCGAGTCGCTCATGTTGGCACCGGGCGCGATGCCGATGCCACCCACCTGCGCGGCCAACGCGTCGGAGATGTAGTCGCCGTTGAGGTTGAGGGTGGCGATCACCGAGTACTCGGCCGGGCGCAACAGGATTTGTTGGAGGAAGGCGTCGGCGATGCTGTCCTTGATGGTGATGTCGCGGCCCGTCTTCGGGTTCTTGAACCTGCACCACGGGCCACCGTCGATGGGCTGGGCACCGAATTCCTTTTGCGCCAGCGCATAGGCCCAGTCGCGGAAGCCACCTTCGGTGTACTTCATGATGTTGCCTTTGTGCACGATGGTGACGCTGGGCTTGTTGTTGTCGATGGCGTACTGAATGGCTTTGCGCACCAGACGCTCCGTGCCCTCGATGGAAACCGGCTTGACCCCGATGCCCGACGTCTCGGGGAAGCGGATTTTGGTCACGCCCATCTCCTCTTGCAGGAACTTGATGAGCTTCTTCGCCTTGGCCGATTGGGCTTCGTACTCGATGCCCGCATAGATGTCCTCGGAATTCTCGCGGAAGATGACCATGTTGGTCTTCTCGGGCTCTTTCAACGGCGAGGGCACGCCCTTGAAGTACTGCACCGGGCGCAAGCAGACGTAGAGGTCCAGCTCCTGCCGCAGGGCCACGTTGAGGCTGCGGATGCCACCGCCCACCGGCGTGGTAAGCGGGCCTTTGATGGAGACAACGTACTCTTTGAGCGCGGCCAAGGTCTCTTCCGGCAGCCACACATCGGGCCCGTAGACGCGTGTGGACTTTTCGCCGGCGTAGACCTCCATCCACTGAATCTGGCGTTGCCCGCCGTAGGCCTTGGCCACGGCCGCGTCCACCACCTTGAGCATCACGGGCGTGATGTCCAGCCCGGTGCCGTCGCCCTCGATGTAGGGGATGATGGGCTGGTCCGGCACGTTGAGCGACATGTCGGCGTTGACGGTGATTTTCTGGCCTTGGGCTGGGACCTTGATATGCTGGTACATCTGGGCGAGTCTCCGAAAGAAAGAGGACAAACCCGAAAATTCTAGTTGCTGCCCACCATGAACGCCTTGCCTCGCCTCCTGCTGTCCCTCATGTTGATTGCCACCAGCGCCTCGCATGCGCAGGAAGGCCCGCAATTGAACCTGCAACGGGTGAAGCTCAGCGCCGGCATGTACCAGATCGACGCACAGCTTGCCATGACGCCGCAGCAGCGCGCCATCGGGTTGATGCACCGCAAGGAGATGCCCCCACACGAAGGCATGTTGTTCGTGTTCGAGCAACCCGCCGTGCAGTGCTTCTGGATGAAGAACACGTTGCTGCCGCTGACGGCCGCCTTCGTGGCGGACGACGGCACCATCGTCAACCTGGCGGACATGAAGCCGCAGACCACCGATTCGCACTGCTCCTCAAAGCCCGTGCGCTACGTGCTCGAGATGAACCAGGGCTGGTTCGCCAAACGCAACATGCAGGCTGGCACACAACTGCGTGGCCAGCCCTTTGTGCAAGCACCGGGCAGCGCCAAGCCTTGACGGGCTGACAGGCGCTCAAGCCACGCCGGGGTTGCCGTCCACGCCCACCAGCTTGGGCTGGTTGATCTGCACCTGCTTGACCACTTTCTTGTGGCGCAGGTAGCCCGCCACCACGTCCCAGATGGGCTCACCCTGGACACCCTCTTGCACCGAGGCCCAGCCGGCCACCTTGTACTTTTTGTCGGCTTCCACCGGCTTGCCCCTGAGCGTGAGGTTGTTGATGCGCTGGCCCATGGGCGCGGTGGGCGCGCAGGTGTATTGGAAACCGCCCACACGCACCATGTCGCCACCCTGCTGGTAGTACGGGTCGGGGTTGAAGATGTTGTCGGCCACGTCTTCCATGATCTCTTTCACCTGCGCACCGGTGAATTCGTTCAGCGTCGTAGCGGGGTAGGTGACGGCCATCTGGTCCATCATCAATTCGTAGGTGATGGTGTCGCCCGGCAGCAGGCTGGTGCCCCAGCGCACGCCCGGCGAGAACGCGGCATCGGCACCCTTGACCTCCATCAGCGCATCGCAGATGAGCTGGTCCCACGAGCCGTTGAAATTGCCCCGACGGTACAGGGCGCCTTCGGAGATCGCCAGCTTCTCGTTCAGCTTGGCCTCGTAGGGCGCTCGCACCTTGGTGATGAGCGCCTCCATTTCCTTGTCGGCCGGCAACAGGTTGGCGAACACCGGCATGAGCTTGTAGCGGAAGTCCTGCACCTTGCCTCCGCGCACGTCGAAGTCGAGCACGCCCAGGAACTTGCTGTTGGAGCCAGCGTTGGTCACCAGCGTCTGGCCGCCGGGGTTTTTAACGATCACCGGCGCGGGCATGCCGTCGTGGGTGTGGCCGCCCAGAATGGCATCGATGCCGCGCACGCGCGAGGCCATCTTGATGTCCACGTCCATCCCGTTGTGCGACAGCACCACCACCACCTGGGCGCCTTTGCCGCGCACCTCGTCCACCATCTTCTGCATGTTCTCGTCCTGGATGCCGAAGGTCCAGTCGGGCACCATGTGCCGCGGGTTGGCGATGGGCGTGTAGGGAAACGCCTGACCGATGATGGCCACTGGCACGCCGTTCATGGTCTTGATGGCATAGGGCGCGAACACCTGATCGCCAAAGTCCGACGTGCTGACGTTTTGAGCGAGGAAGTCGATGTGACCCTTGAAGTCTTTCTCGACGATTTCCTGCACCCGTTTGGCGCCGAAGGTGAACTCCCAGTGCGCCGTCATGACGTTGACGCCGAGCTGCTTGCAGGCGTCCACCATGTCTTGTGCGTTGGTCCACAGCGAGGTGGCCGAACCCTGCCAGGTGTCGCCACCGTCGAGCAGCAACGCGTGGGGCCGACTGGCCTTGAGCTGCTTGACCAGCGTGGCCAGGTGCGAAAAGCCCCCCACCTTGCCGTAGGTTTTGGACGCCTGCTCGAAGTTGAGGTAACTGAAGGCGTGGGCCTGCGCCGTGCCAGGCCGGATGTTGAAGTGCTTGAGCAGCTTTTCGCCCACCAAGTGGGGTGGGCGCCCCATGGCCTCGCTCAGGCCCAGGTTGACGCTGGGCTCGCGGAAGTAGATGGGCTTGAGCTGGGCGTGGCAGTCGGTGAAGTGCAAAAAGCTCACGTTGCCGAACTTGGGCACGTCGTACAGTCGTTCGCCGGCACCGGGCGCCGCAGCCAGCGCAGCGCTGTGGTCCAGGGCCATGCCCCCGGCGCTGGCCACCGCCAGCACCTGCATAAATTCACGTCGGCTGAAGCTCATGGGCTCGTCCTCGATAAGTAATGACTGATGGATTCAGGCAAAAAAAGGCCCCGCGACACGCGAGGCCCCTGGCTCACTGGTTGACCGGCGACTTGGGGTCGAGCAACAGGGCCATGATGTGTTTGATCTGCTGTTCGTTGAGTATGCCGGCGTGGCCAGCGCGTGGCATTTGCGAGCAGGCGTTGTACGCACGCGCATTCCACAGCTTGCCCCAGGTGTAGTCAACGATGGCCTTGGATGCAGCCGCATTGGGATCGCTCACGCCGCGCAACTTGCCATAGTTGTAGAGGCTGGGGCCGAGGGTACCGAAGGAGATTTCCTCCTTGCTGATCTGGTGGCAGTTGTAGCAATTGCCGCCGTTCGAGGTTTTGGCGTCGTCGGTCCAGGTCAAGCCACGGCCACTTTGCGCCAAGGCCTCGCCCTGCTTCCAATCGCCAAGGAACTTGCCATCGCTGGGCCATTTGACGGACTTGAGGTTGGCGGCCTCGATGGCCTTGGCCACCTTGTCGTCCAGCGGTTGGCCGGCGGTGTCCGCCGCGCTGCACAGGCGGTTGGCCTCGTCCTGCTCCAACCGGCTGACCTTGGCGATGCCTTTGTCCTGGAAGGAGTTCTTGAACATGTCGGCGGCCATCTTGTCGTAGTCGGCCGGGGTGGGTGCCGAGCCGCAAGCCACCAGCAAGGTGGCGGCCATGGGCAGCAGTGTCCAGGTGGATGTTTTCATGTCACGTGCTCCTGCTTCAGCGCTTGATGGTGGGCACGGCGGATTCCGCACCCTTGGCATTGACACCCATGTAGACGCCGAGCGCGATGGTCACATCGCTGGCGAACTTGGGCTCTGGAAAACGCTGCTGTCGGAAGCAGTCGTTCAAGCGCAGTTGCATGCTCCACATCTGGCCGTTGGACACGCGGTAGGCCGGCCAGGCCGCAAACCCCACACCATCGCCCGGGTTCTTGGTGAGGTTGGGCAAGTCTTGCAGGCGGATGCGCTTGTCGTTGTCACCATGGCAAGTGGCGCACGAAAAATCGTGCGTGCCGCCGCGCTGGAAAAACGCGCGTTTGCCCAGCTCGTAGAACTTGCGCTCCTCGGCATGGGCCTGAGGCAGGTCAAAACGCATCCCTTTGGATTCCGCAGCAATCCAGGTGGCCAGCGCCGTGACGTTGGCCATCTCGCCACTGCCAAACGGGGTCTTGGCGATGTCGGCGGCGTTGAAACCCTGCAGCGTCTCCATGCAGGTGACGATGCGCGATTCCAGATCCTGCATGCGGCCGGTGTCGGCAAAGTAGCGCGGCAGTTTGACGAAAGCCCCTTTCACCACCCCCGGCCCTTGGCCCAGGTCGCATTTCTCCAGGGTGGCTTTTTTCGGGCCGCGCGCCTGCTTCCAGAGTTCCTCGCCCTTCATCTCGAACAGCTCGGCCGGGTTGCCGTCTTGCAGCATCTCGCGGTACTTGGCAATGCCTTCGGCAGCGGTTTGCGCCGAGGCGGCTGCGGCCACTGTCGCCAGCAGCACCCCCGTGGTCCAGTGAGTCAGATTCATCGCTTGTCTCCTGCTTGTTTTGCTACCCATCAAAAGGCGACGGCCAGCCTGCTGGCCGGCCGTAACCAAGGACCCAGCCCACTCAGGCAATCGCTGCTTCGTCGGTGCGGCTGTCGCCTTTGGTGTCCACCCATTTCACGGCGATCTTGTCGCCCTTGGCACCGCCCTTGAACTTGAAGGACAGGAACGGGTTTTGCGACACAGCCGTGCTCCACTGCGCCTTGAGCACGGTTTTGCCGTTGTGGGTGGCGTCCACATCGGTGATGAAGTGGGCAGGGATGGTGTCGCCGGCGGCGTTCTTGCGCTGGCCGGTCTCCATCGGGTGGGACATCAGCACGCGGACTTCGGTCACGCCGTCTTTGTGGGCGGCACGGATGCGCATCGGATCAGCCATGGTGTTTCTCCTGGGAATTCGTAGAGTAGGAAGGTGTCAGGGGCGCGGGCTCAACCGCCGCAACCGCCGAGGGTGACCTTGGTTTCCTTGGTGGCCGAGTACAGCTTGCCGTCGGCCTTGACGATGGCCACCACGTTGCTGCTCTGCCCCATCTTCAGCCGCGTCTGCACGCTGGCTTCAGTGCCGGCGGGAATGACAAACACGGCGGCCAGCGGATTGGGGTTCTTTTCCACCAGCAGGTAGATCTCGGTGGTGTTGGCCAGGTTGCTGGTGGCACCCACGGGCACCACGGCGCCGTTTTCAGCGATGTCGGGCGCGGTGATGGTGACCTGGTCGCTGTTGGCGGCCGTGCCACCCACGGACTTGAGTGCGTCAGCCAGCGTCTTGGCCTCGAAGCCCGCGCGGTTGGCCTGGGCCAGCGCCTGCTTTTCGGTGATCAGGCCCAGCGCCACCAGCGTGCCCAGGGCACCGGTGGTCTTGAGGACGGAACGGCGGGTGTTGTTCATGAAGAACTCCTTGGAAGATTCGAAGAATGGGGCCAGCGGGCTCGGTCTGGTGCGCAGCTTAGTCCAGAGC
>DASUIK010000022.1:0-2547 GCA_036279795.1 Burkholderiaceae bacterium
GCGGGGTTGAGGAACACGGCATCGGGCGCGAACACGTCCAGCCGCCCAGCGGCCTCAGCGGGCCGCGCCACCAGCGACGGGTTGATGCGCCCCACGTTGAGCGCGTCCACCCCCAGCACCCGCACCGGCACACGCTCGCCCGCCGCGCCTTTTGCGTAGGTCGACAGCTCCAGCAGCGGGCTGGCCACGGCCACCTGCGGGTGCGCTGCCACGCGGTCCAGCAGGGTGTCGGGCAGGCTGCCTTGGCGGGCGCGCAGCGACACATCGGGCCGCCCGCTCACCGCCTGGGCGGCGCTGCCGAATTCGGCCAGCGCTGAGGCGTTGATCAGCTGCACCGCATAGGCCAGCGCCACGCCCAGCATCACCGCCAGCACCGCCACGGCGGTGCGCCAGGGGTGGTGGGTGATTTCTTGCCAGGAAAAGGTCTTGAGCAGAGGCCACATGGGCGGGAGCTTACCCGCGCGCCTAAAATCGGCGCTTCACCGGGGGTGCCGGGTGGCCCAAGCGGGCCGCGCGGCTGAGAGAGTCCCCTGGGGCGGCGCTTGAGGTTCTGCGCGTGCGTGCAGAGCCTCAAGTGCCGCCCCTCAACCTGATCTGGGTCGTGCCAGCGTAGGGAGTGTGACGGCGCCGCGTACCGCAGCGCGTGTAACGCCCACGCCCATTGCCCATGTGCCGTTGTTTGTGTCCGAGGGGATGGGCTTGATTCCACGCCGAACGTTTTCCATGGCCACCCTGGCCGCACTGGCCAGCACGCCTTTGGCCCGCGCCGCTGTGCCCGAGTTGCGCGTGCTCACCCACAGCTCCTTCAACCTGCCCAAGCCGCTGCTGGGCGAATTTGAGCGCGTGGCCGGCGTGCGCCTGCAACTCATCAAGGGTGGCGATGCGGGCGAGATGCTCAACAAGCTGATCCTCACCCGCGCCAAACCGATTGCCGATGTGGTGTTTGGCATCGACAACGCCTTGTGGCACAAGGCCCACGCGGCCAACGTGCTCGATGCCTACGAAGGCCCGGCCGCGCGCCGGCCTGCGGTGGCCGAGGTGGGTGCGGGCGTGGTGCCCGTCACCTATGGCTTCGTCAACCTCAATACCGACAAGGCTTGGCTGGCGCGCGAAAAACGCAGCGTACCCACGAGCCTGATGGAGCTGACCCACCCCGAGTGGGCTGGCAAGCTGGTGGTGCCCAACCCCGCCACATCCAGCCCCGGCTTGGCGTTTTTGCTGGCCACGGTGGGGGGGCTGGGCGAAGAAGCGGCTTTCGCCTGGTGGGCGCAAATGCGCGCCAATGGCCTCAAGGTGGTCAAAGGCTGGAGCGAGGCCTACTACACCGAGTTCAGCCGCAACGGTGGCAGCCGCCCGCTGGTGGTGAGCTACGCCAGCAGCCCAGCGGCCGAGGTCTTCTTCAGCAAAGTAAAAATCACCGTGCCGCCCACGCTCAACCTGCTGCTCAAGGGTGGGGTGTTCCGCCAGGTGGAGGGCGTGGCCCTGGTGCGCGGTGGTGGGCAACGCGCCGCCGCCGGCCAGTTCATCGAGTTTCTGCGCAGCCCGGCCGTGCAGCAGGCGCTGCAGACCGAAATGTGGATGCTGCCGGCCGACAAGGGCGCGGCGCCCGTGGCCGCGTTGGCCAGTGTGCCCACGCCAGCGGCGGTGGACAACCCCTCTGCTGAAACGTTGGCCGCGCACAGCAATGCCTGGGTCACGCGCTGGACGCGCACCGTCCTCAAGTGAAAGCCACCCCGGCACGCTGGCTCTGGCTGCTGCCAGCCACCTTTCTGGTGGGCTTGCTGCTGGCCCCGCTGGCGCGTTTGTTGATTGAAGGCGGCGCCACCGACCTGGCCGACTGGGCCTGGTGGCAAGACGACCACCTGCGCTGGCGCATGGGCTGGTCGGTGCTGCAAGCCACCGCAACTTGCGCGTTGGTGCTGGTGCTGGGCCTACCCGTGGCGTGGGTGTTGGCGCGGGTGGAGTTTGCTGGCCGGCGCTGGGTGTTGCGCGTGCTGATGCTGCCTTTTGTGGTGCCCACCCTGGTGGCGGCCATGGGCGTGTTGGCCCTGTTGGGCCCGCGCGGTTGGGCCGGGCAGATGGGCGTGGACTTGGAAGAGACACCCTGGCTGCTGCTCTACGGCAACCTGTTCTTCAACCTCTGTGTGCTGGTGCGCACGGCGGTGGAAGCGCTGGAGCGCGTGAGCGCCCAACGCCTGGCGGCGGCACGCACCCTGGGTGCCACGCCCTGGCGCGCTTTCTGGCGCATTGAGTGGCCGGCCATCGTGCCTGCCGTGGGCGCCGCCCTGTGCCTGGTGTTCCTGTACTGCTTCGCCGGTTTTGGCCTGGCCCTGGTGCTGGGCGGCCAGCGCTACGCCACGGTGGAGGTGGAGATCTACACCCTGGTGGCTCACGAGCTGCAACTGGCGCAGGCCGGCACGCTGGCACTGTGGACGCTGGGTGGCATGTCGGCCGTGGCGCTGGTGTACGTGACCGTGTCGCGCCACCTGGCCGCGCCCGAACGCGCCGACCGCGTGCCACGCCTGCCCCTGCGCGGTGCCGCCTTGC
>DASUIK010000023.1:0-21804 GCA_036279795.1 Burkholderiaceae bacterium
GGTGCTCAAGCAGCCCATCGGTGTGTGTGCCGCCATCACGCCCTGGAACTTCCCCCTGGCCATGATCACCCGCAAGGTGGCACCGGCCCTGGCAGCGGGCTGCCCGGTGGTCATCAAGCCGGCCGAGCTGACGCCGCTGACGGCGCTGGCCGCCGGCGAGCTGGCCCTGCGCGCGGGCATTCCGGCCGGGGTGCTCAACATCGTCACCGCCGACAGCAACAACAGCATTGCCGTGGGCAAGGTGCTGTGCGCCAGCGACGTGGTGCGCCACCTCTCCTTCACCGGCTCCACCGAGGTCGGGCGCATCCTGATGGCGCAGTGCGCGCCCACGGTCAAGAAGATGTCGCTCGAACTCGGCGGCAACGCGCCCTTCATCGTGTTCAACGACGCCGACATCGACAGCGCGGTGGAAGGCGCCTTTGCCAGCAAGTACCGCAACGCGGGCCAGACCTGTGTGTGCTCCAACCGCCTCTATGTGCAGGAAGGGGTGTACGACGAGTTCGTGGAGAAGTTCGCGACCAAGGTGAAAACGGCCAAGGTGGGCAACGGTTTTGAGGACGGGGTGAACCAGGGCCCGCTGATCGAGGAGGCCGCGCTGATGAAGGTGCAACGCCATGTGGACGATGCCGTGGCCAAGGGTGCGCGGGTGGTGGCCGGGGGCAAACGCCTGGAAGGTCAGTTCTTCGAGCCGACCGTGGTGGCCGATGCGACGGCCGAGATGTTGTGCGCCCGCGAGGAGACCTTCGGCCCCTTTGCGCCCATCTTCAAGTTCACCACCGAGCAGGAAGCGATTGACGCGGCCAACAACACCGAGTTCGGGCTGGCGAGTTACTTCTACAGCCGCGACATCGGCCGCATCTACCGCGTGGCCGAGGCGCTGGAGTACGGCATGGTGGGCATCAACGTGGGCATCCTCGCCACCGAGCACGTGCCGTTTGGTGGTGTCAAGCAGTCCGGCCTGGGCCGCGAGGGCTCGCACCACGGCATGGACGACTACGTGGAGATCAAGTACCTCTGTGTGGGGGATATCCTGAAGTAAACTACGTGGCTTCGCGGGTGTAGTTCAATGGTAGAACGGCAGCTTCCCAAGCTTCATACGAGGGTTCGATTCCCTTCACCCGCTCCAGATTGCTGACTCACTGAGTCTCAAACCCTCTCAAAACCCGCATGCTTCCTGGCATTGCGGGTTTTTTGTTTGGGCGCGCGTTGCATCTGGGTAACCGCACCTGGTACCTCCGGTCAACCGGAACAGCAGGTTGATGCCTTAGACACAGCGTTCACTTGAGCCGCTGGCCCGAGCTGTCGAACACCTGCAGCGTGATGGGCACCGAACCAGCCACCGACTGGGTGACGGTGCAGTACTGCTCAAAGCTCTCCAGCACCCGCTGCAGGTGCTCCAACTGAGTGGCCGACACGCCCAGGTGCAGGTCCACCCGCATGCCCAACACCCGCAACCGCCCCTCAGGGTTGCGCCCCACCTCGGCATGCACCTCGGTGCGGATGGGCTCTGGGGCCTGCTTGAACTTGCGCAGAGCGAAGAGCAAGGAGTCCGACAGGCAATTGCCCACCGACGCGGCCAGCAGTTGCACCGGTGACGGCCCGGCCGCCCCACCCAAAGGCGGCGGCTCATCGCCCACCAGCGGTGGCACGGGTGCCTCGAATGCAATGTGAAAACGGTAATCCTGCTGCTGGGTCAGCGAGACGGTGGTGAGGGTGTTCGTTGTCGTGTTCATGGGTTCAGTTGACTCCACCGCGTCAGTTTCTCGCTCAATTCGGCCTGGCGCATGGGTTTGGAGATGTAGTCGTTCATGCCGGCGGCCAGGCATTCGTCTCGGTCGCCCGACATGGCATTGGCGGTCATGGCAATGATGGGCAACGGGCGCCAACCCCGATGCGCCTCGAGTTCACGGATGCGGCGGGTGGCCTCGATGCCCCCCATCACCGGCATTTGCATGTCCATCAGCAACAGATCGAAGTGGCCGCCGGTGGCGACGGCATCCAGGGCCTCCTGGCCATTCTGCGCCAACGACACCTGATGCCCCCAGCGCTGCAACAGATGCGTGGCCAGCTTCTGGTTCACCGGGTGGTCTTCGACGAGCAACACGCGCAGACTGGCGACCTGTGCTGCGGCACACGCCGCGGGCAGCATGGCGGCCGTGGGCAGACATGCTCCCTGCTCCGGCGCGGGCACCCCCATGGGGAGCACGACCTCAAAAGTCGTGCCCCGCCCCAACTCGCTATACACCTGCAGGCGCCCGCCCATGAGCGTCACCAACCGCTGCGTGATGGTCAAACCCAAGCCGGTGCCACCGTATTTGCGTGTGGTGGACGAGTCAGCCTGCGAAAAGGCGTCAAAGATGCTTTCCTGCTTGTCGGGGGCAATGCCTATGCCGGTGTCCCGCACGGTGAAGCGAACCGGGACGCAGTCGCCGTCGCTGGCCGGGGCCCGATCGATGCCCAGCCTGACCTCACCACGTTCGGTGAATTTGATGGCGTTGCCGATCAGGTTGACCAGCACCTGGCGCAATCGGGTGGGGTCACCCACCACGTGCTGTGGCAAGTCAGCGGCCACGTCGCAGCTGAACATCAGCCCTTTCTCCTGCGCACGCATGCGCAGCGCATACAGGCCAAGCAGCACCCCCTCGCGCAAGTCAAAAGGCAGCTGCTCCAGCTCCAGTTTGCCCGCCTCGATCTTGGAGAAGTCCAGGATGTCGTTGATGATCTCCAGCAGCGATTCGGCGGACTGCTTGACGATGTGCACGTGTTCGCGCCGCTCGGCTTCACTGGGGGCGTCCAGTGCCAGCTGGCTCATGCCGATGATGCCGTTCATGGGCGTGCGGATCTCATGGCTCATGTTGGCCAGGAACGCGCCCTTGGCCAGGCTCGCGGCTTCGGCTGCATCGCGTGCGATGCGCAGTTCGCGTTGTGCCTCGCGCTTGGCCCTGGCCTGTCCGATCTGCAAGGCAATGCTGTCGAGCAGCGTTTGTTCTTCGGGCAGGAAAGCCGACAGCACACCCAATTCATGGCGGCGAAACACCTCCAGTACCGCCGGGTGGCCGGTGTTGGCCACCTCGGCCGCCAGGCGCCAGGTGCTTTCAGCGAACCGGGCTGAGGTGTAGACCTCGTCGGCCCAGCGGATGCGCGCACAGGTGGCCTCCGGCACGAGCCAGCCGGAGGGCATCAGATCCACCACCGCCTGCAAGGCCTGCACGTCGCTCAGGGTGTCGTCCTGCAGGGCATGGGTCACGGCGTTGAGGCAAGTCCATTCCTTGACCCGCTCACCCAGATCCACCACCGTCTGCTGCAAAGACCGTTGGGCCTGCTTGAGCGGCGTGATGTCGGTACGGATGGAGAAATACTGATAGGGCCGGCCTGATTCGTCAAGGAAAGGCACGATGGTGGCACTCACCCAATACAGGCTGCCGTTCTTGTGGCGGTTGCAGATCTCGCCTTTCCACACCTGGCCCGAAGCGATGGTGCGCCACATATCTTGGAACAAGCTGGGCGGGTGCACGCCCGAATTGACCAGGCGGTGGTTGGCTCCCAACAGCTCGTCACGTGTGTAGCCGCTGATCTCGACGAAACGGTCGTTGGCGTAAACAATATCGCCCGCTCGGTTGCTGGCCGAGGCAATGGTGTGCTGGTCGATGGCAAAAATCTGTTGCTCCTGCAAGCGTAAGATGGTCTGCAGGCGCTGGTTCTCCGCCTCGGCGGTTTCCAGGCGTTTGCGGGTGTCTGCCAGCAGCAGCGACTGCGCCTCCAACTGGCGCGTCAGACAATCGACGTCCTCAGACATCAAGCGCGACGGGCCGAATCAGCAGGCAGCTGACCGCCCGCCCATTCGCTGTGGGTCAGCAGGCATCCGGCACTCGATCCAACACGCATCACAGGCTCCAACAACAACTGCCCCAAGGCTAAACCCACAGCCCTGGCACCGCCTTGACCTTGATCAGCCCACAGCGTCCTTCACGCACTTTTTCTCGAAGCTGTTCTTGGCCGCGCCGGCCAGCTTTTTCTCCTTGGAAGCCAGTTCGCATGTGGCAGCCGCATCCTTTTCGCACTTCTTCAGGAAGGAGGTTTTGGCGGCCCCGGCCAGCTTCTTTTCAGCGGCAGCGGCGTTGCAGGAGGGGCCTTCCGCGTGGGCGGCGGCGGAAACAGTGAGCGCGATCAGGCAGACAAGGTGTTTGAACATGGGCATGTCCCAAAAAACGAATCTCAAACTCCCTGTGCCCGTGATTGTGGCCCCTGCGCCAAGTGCGGCGCAATGGCGCGGCCGCAACACCATTCGCTGTTTGGCTCAGGAGACCGCGCCGCCCACGCTGAGGATGTCCTCACCGCCGGCCAGCGCCGCCGCGAGCGCGGCACGCGCGGCCTGCACCTGTGTCTCCAGCGCCATGCCCGTGAACCCCGGTTTGCTCACCGCCTGCTCCAGCAAGAGGGGCAGGTGCATGAAACCCACCCGCAACCCTGGCTGGCGCGTGGCCGCCCAATGGGCGCCGGCATAGAACACGTGGTTGCACACAAAGGTGCCCGCCGTTTGCGAGACCGACGCCGGCACGCCTTCCGCACGCACCGCCTCCACCATGCGTTTGATGGGCAGGGTGTTCCAGTACGCAACGGGCCCACCGGCCACCACGGGCTGGTCCACCGGCTGCTGGCCCGCGTTGTCGGGAATACGGGCGTCGTCCACGTTGATGGCAATGCGCTCCACGGTCACGTCGGGCCGGTTGCCGGCCAGACCCAGCGACAGCAGCACGTCGAAACGGTCACTGTCCAATGCTTGCCACAGCAGCTCCTTCGCACGGCCGAACTCGCAGGGCAATCGCAGCGCCGTCACGAGTCCGCCATCCAGCGCGCGCGCCACCTCCCACGAAGGGTTGAGCACGTCTCCGTCAAACGGCTCGAAGCCGGTCAGCAGCACACGTGTCATTTGGCCGCCCCAAAACCGCCGCCACCCGGCGTGTGGATCTCGAAGATGTCGCCCACACCCATCTCGGCCGAACCGATGTGGGCCAGTTCCTCCATGCGGCCGTCGGCGCGCACCACGCGGTTGATGCCGGGCGCGCCGCTCTGGCCGCCTGCCGCACCAAAGGCAGGGTGGATGCGACCGTTGGACAGGATGCTGGCCGTCATGGGCTCCAGGAAACGCACGCGGCGCACACCCCCGTCGCCGCCCTTCCATCGCCCTGCACCGCCGGAACCAGCACGGATGGCATAGCTCTCCAGCCGCACCGGGAAGCGGAATTCCAGTACCTCGGGGTCGGTCAGGCGCGAGTTGGTCATGTGCGTTTGCACGACCGACGTGCCGTTGAAGCCCTCCCCCGCACCGCTGCCGCCCGAAATCGTTTCGTAGTACTGGTGCCGCGCGTTGCCGAACGTGAAGTTGTTCATGGTCGGCTGGCTGCCAGCCAGCACGCCCAAGGCGCCGAACAAGGCGTTGGTGATGCAGGTCGACGTTTCCACGTTGCCCGCCACCACCGAAGCAGGCGGGTTGGGGTTGAGCATGGAGCCCGGCGGAATGATGACCTTGAGCGGCTTGAGGCAACCGGCGTTGAGCGGGATGTCGTCCTGCACCAGGGTGCGGAACACGTAAAGCACCGCCGCCATGCACACCGCCGTGGGCGCGTTGAAGTTGTTGGTCTGCTGCGGGCTGGTGCCGCTGAAGTCGATCTCGGCGCTGCGCTCGGCCGCGTTCACGCGCACCGCCACACAAATCTGCGCACCGTTGTCCAGCCTCAGGGTGAACTCACCGTCCTTGAGCTGGGTGATGACGCGGCGCACCGATTCCTCGGCGTTGTCCTGCACGTGGCGCATGTAAGCGAGCACCACATCCAGCCCAAACTGCGCCACCATCTTGCGCAGCTCCTGCACCCCTTTTTCGTTGGCCGCAATTTGGGCCTTGAGGTCGGCCATGTTCTGCTGCGGGTTGCGGCTCGGGTATTCGCCGCTTTGCAGCAACGCGATCATCTCGGTCTCGCGCAGCACGCCGGCATCGACGAGCTTGACATTGTCGATCTGCACGCCCTCCTCCTCGATGCGCGTGGAGAACGGCGGCATGGAACCGGGCGTGCTGCCGCCGATGTCGGCGTGGTGGCCGCGTGAGCCCACGTAAAAGGTGGGCTGCGCGTCATCGCCGATGTAGACCGGGGTGATCACCGTCACGTCGGGCAAGTGCGTGCCGCCGTGGTAGGGATCGTTGAGCACAAACACGTCGCCGGGCTGCATGCGCCCCGCGTTCTTGCGGATCACGGTCTTGATGCTCTCGCCCATGGAGCCGAGGTGCACCGGCATGTGGGGCGCGTTGGCAATGAGGTGACCTTCGGTGTCGAACAGTGCGCAGCTGAAGTCCAACCGCTCCTTGATGTTGACCGAGTAGGCGGTGTTCTGCAGCTGCAAGCCCATCTGCTCGGCGATGTTCATGAACAGGTTGTTGAACACCTCCAGCAGCACCGGGTCGGCGGTGGTGCCCACGGCGTAGCTCTGCGCACGCGCCTCGCGGCGCTCCAGCAGCAGGTGATCGCGGTCGGTCAGGCGCGCGGCCCAGCCGGGCTCGACCACAGTGGTGGCGTTCTTCTCGGCAATGATGGCCGGGCCAGCGATCTCGTCGCCTGGACGCAGATCCTCGCGCACCACCAGGGCGGCGTCGAACCAGGCGCCTTCGGTGTACAGGCGCACCGTGTCACGCCGGGGGAATTCGCGCGCTGGGTGCAGCGGCAACACCGGTTCGGCTGGCGCATCGCCGGGCAACACGGCCTCCACCGACACCGCTTCCACCACCAGTGGCTTGCCGGTCATGAGGAAGGCGAAACGCTGGCGGTAGGCGGCTTCGAAAGCCGACTGGATGTCGTTGGCCAGGTCTGAAAACGGCACGACCATGGCCGCATCGCTGCCGGCGTAGCGCACGTGCACGCGGCGGTGCACCACGATGGCGCCGCCACCACTGGCCTGCTGCTGCAGCTCGGTGCGGGCGTCGGTGGCCAGGGCGTCGAGCTGGGCTGCGATCGCGGGCAAAGCCTCGGTGCTCAGGGCGGCTTCCACCGCCTGTTCGCGCATCACCGTCTGATCGGCCAGGCCCATGCCATACGCGCTGAGCACACCGGCCAGCGGGTGCACCAGCACACGCGTCATGCCCAGGGCGTCGGCCACCAGGCAGGCGTGCTGGCCGCCGGCGCCACCAAAACACTGCAGGGTGTAGCGCGTCACGTCGTAGCCGCGCGCCACCGAGATCTTCTTGATGGCGTTGGCCATCTGCTGCACAGCGATGCGGATGAAGCCGTCTGCCACGTCTTCGGGGGTGCGCCCGGTCTGCGTGGCCAGCTCGGCAAAACGCGCGCGCACCACCTCGGCATCCAGCGCCTCGTTGGCGGCGGGGCCAAACACTTTGGGAAACCACGCGGGCTGCACCTTCCCGACCATCACGTTGGCGTCGGTCACAGCCAGCGGCCCGCCGCGCCGGTAGCTGGCCGGGCCGGGGTTGGCTCCCGCGCTGTCAGGGCCCACGCGGAAGCGCGCGCCATCAAAGCTGAGGATGGAGCCGCCACCGGCCGCCACGGTGTGGATGCTCATCATGGGCGCGCGCATGCGCACCCCCGCCACCTGGGTCTCAAACTCGCGCTCGAAGGCACCCGCGTAGTGGCTCACGTCGGTGCTGGTGCCGCCCATGTCGAAACCAATGACCTTGGGCTGGCCGGCAATCTCCGCCGTGCGCGCCATGCCCACGATGCCGCCAGCCGGGCCGCTGAGGATGGCGTCTTTGCCCTGGAAGCGGTGGGCGTCGGTGAGGCCGCCGGAGGACTGCATGAAGTACAGCGGCACGCCAGGCATCTCGGCCGCCACCTGGTCCACGTAGCGGCGCAGGATGGGCGAGAGGTAAGCGTCCACCACGGTGGTGTCGCCCCGGCTCACAAACTTCATCAACGGGCTGGTTTGGTGCGAGGTGCTGACTTGGGTGAAGCCAATCTCCCGCGCCAGTTCGGCGGCACGCGCCTCGTGTGCGGTGTAACGGTAGCCGTGCATGAAGACGATGGCCGCGCTGCGCAGGCCGGCATCGAACGCGGCCCACAGGCGCTCGCGCAGGTGGCCTTCGTCCAGAGGCTCGATCAGCTCACCCTGGGCGCCCACGCGCTCCTGCGCTTCGATCACGCGGCTGTAGAGCAGCTCGGGCAACACGATGTGGCGATCAAACAGGCGCGGGCGGTTTTGGTAGGCGATGCGCAGCGCGTCGCGAAAGCCGCGCGTGGTGATGAGCAATGTGGGCTCGCCCTTGCGCTCCAGCAGCGCATTGGTGGCAACGGTGGTGCCCATCTTCACGCATGCCACCTGGGCGGGCGTGACCGCCTCCCCGGCTTTCAGGCCCAGCAGGTGGCGAATGCCCGCCACCGCCGCGTCGCGGTACTGCTCGGGGTTTTCGCTCAGCAACTTGTGCGTGACCAGGCCGCCGTCGGGGCGTTTGCCCACCACGTCGGTGAAGGTGCCGCCACGGTCTATCCAGAACTGCCAGCGGGATTCAGGGGTGTTGCTCATAGTGATGCGGCCGAGCGGGCGGCTTGGTCGTAAATGCCGGAGAGCACACGCAGCAGGCGCGCGAGTTCCCCGATGTCGTGGTTGAGCGCGTCGTCGGCGCGCAGGGCGTTGATGAGGCAGTCCTCGCGGATTTCGCGGTAGCGCTCCACAAAAGCGCGGCCCGGCGCGGGGGGGCCGTAGGTCACTTCCTTGCCGGTCTTGCTCGACACCACCACACCCAGGCCTTGCAGCTTCTTGAGCGAGTAGTTGATGAGGTGGGTGTCTTCCACGTTCATGATGAAGCACAGGTCGGCCAGGCGCTTGTCGCGGGCGCGGTGCGTCACATGGTGAAGCACCAAGACGTCCAAAGGTGTGAGGTCACGCAGGCCTGCTGCACTCATGCAGTGCACGATCCAACGGTGGAAAGCGTTGCCCGCCACGATGAGGCCGAACTCGAACTCGCTCATTTCCGCGCTGCGCGGCGACACCAGGTGTGCCGAAGACACGATGGGCACGGAATCTGCTTTTTGCGGTTTGCGGGTCGGGGCCATGGGCGCGAGTCTAGTGATTTCACCAACAAATTGCCAACGATTTGTTGACATCAAGGGAAAACACGGAGCACACTGGCCCGGCACCCGGCTACATTCTGTGACGTCGGTTTCGCGACCGAAAAACACACTTCACCCCATCCTTTTCTGGAGCCCTCATGAAGCGTCGTCTGTTCTCTGCCACCGTGTTGTTGTCCGCCATGGTTCTGGGTGCTGCAGCCCAGGCGCAAACCAAATGGGACTTGCCCGCCGGCTACCCGGCCACCAACTTCCACAGCCAGAACCTCGTTGAATTTGCCAACGATGTCGACAAAGCCAGCGGCGGCAAGCTCAAGATCACCGTGCATCCGAATGCCTCGCTGTTCAAGGCGCCCGAAATCAAGCGGGCGGTACAAGGCGGCCAGGCCCAGATTGGCGAAATCCTGCTGGTGAACTACCAGAACGAGTGGCAAATGTTTGGCGCCGACGGCCTGCCCTTCCTGGCCGACAGCTACGACGAGGCCATGAAGCTGTACCAGGCCCAAAAGCCGCTGCTGCAGAAGAAGCTGGACGAGCAAGGGATGATGCTGCTGTATGCCGTGGCGTGGCCACCGCAAGGCATCTACGTCAAGAAGCCCATCAACTCGGCGGCCGACCTCAAGGGGGTGAAGTGGCGCGCCTACAGCCCCGCCACCGCCCGCATCGCGGAACTGGTGGGCGCCCAGCCGGTCACGGTGCAAGCGGCTGAACTGTCGCAAGCCATGGCCACTGGGGTGGTGGAGAGCTACATGTCCTCGGGCTCCACGGGTTTTGACACCAAGACCTACGAGCACATCAAGAACTACTACGACACGCAAGCCTGGTTGCCCAAGAACGCGGTCATCGTGAACAAGGCCGCCTTCAACGCACTGGACAAGGCCACCCAAGACGCGGTGATGAAAGCCGGCGCCGATGCCGAAGTGCGCGGCTGGAACGCCTCCAAGCGCGTCAACACCGAGTCGCTGGACAAGCTCAAGGCCAACGGCATGGCCATCCACACACCGTCTGCCCAACTCAAGGCGGACATGCAAAAGGTGGGCGACACCATGGTCAAGGAATGGCTGGAGAAAGCCGGACCCGAGGGTCAGGCCCTGGTCAACGCCTACCGCAAATGAAGGCAGCCGCGCATGCGCAAGCTGCTTGATGGACTCTACAACGGGGCGGCCTGGCTGGCCGCCCTTTTCATGATCGGTGTGCTGGCGATGGTGCTGCTGTCCATCGTCAGCCGGTTGCTGCACTTTCACGTGCCAGGCACCGATGCCTACGCTGGCTACGCCATGGCGGGCGCTGGTTTTCTGGCGCTGGCGCACACGCTCAAACACAACGAACACATCCGTGTCACGCTGATCATCGGCAAGCTGCAAGGTGGCGCGCGGCGCGCGATGGAGTTGTGGGCGTTGTCGGCAGCGGTGTTGCTGTCCGGGCTGTTCGCTTTTTATTCCGCGCGCCTGGCCTGGCAATCGCGTCTGTTCAACGACATCTCCACCAGCAACGACGCCACGCCGCTGTGGATTCCACAAACCATGATGGCGGTGGGCACCTTGGTGCTGTTCGTCGCCTTCCTGGACGAATGGGTGCTGGAACTCAGGGGCCAGCGCGCCCGCCACGCCGACGCGGAGACCCACCATGAGTGATATGGCCATCACCGGTCTGTTGATCGGCGCATTGTTTCTGCTGCTGGGCAGTGGTGTCTGGATTGGTTTGACGCTGGCCGGCGTGGCGTGGATCGGTATGGAGCTGTTTTCCAGCCGCCCCGCCGGTGACGCCATGGCGGTCACCATATGGGGATCGGCCAGCAGCTGGACACTGACCGCCTTGCCGCTGTTCGTGTGGATGGGCGAAATCCTGTTCCGCACCAAATTGTCGGAAAGCATGTTCAGAGGTCTGGCGCCCTGGGTCAACGCCTTGCCAGGCCGGCTGTTGCACACCAACATCATCGGCAGCACCATCTTTGCGGCGGTGTCCGGCTCGTCTGCGGCCACCTGCGCCACCATCGGCAAGATGACGGTGCCCGAGCTGACCCGGCGTGGCTACCCGGCGGAAAAAATCGTTGGTTCGCTGGGCGGAGCGAGCACCCTGGGGCTCCTCATTCCACCGTCCATCATCATGATCGTCTACGGCGTCGCAGCCGAGGTGTCGATCGCCAAGTTGTTCGTGGCCGGCGTGCTGCCGGGCCTGCTGCTGGCGTCGCTGTTCAGTGGTCACCTCATGGTGTGGGCCTTGATGAACCCGGGCAAGGTGCCCAAGGCCGACGAGCGCATGACGCTGGCTCAAAAGCTCAGCGAATCGCGGCACCTCATCCCCGTGGTGTTGCTGATCGCCGGCGTGATCGGCTCCATCTACAGTGGCATCGCCACCGCCACCGAAGCGGCAGCCGTGGGCGTGGTGGGTTCGTTCATCCTGTCGGCAGCACAAGGTTCGCTGAACCGGCGCAGCTTCAAGGAAGCCTTGCTGGGCGCCACCCGGCTCTACTGCATGATCGCGCTCATCCTGGCGGGTGCGGCCTTCCTTACCCTGTCCATGGGTTACATCGGCCTGCCCCGTCACCTGGCGGAATTTGTCACGGGCATGAACCTCACGCCCGGCGTGCTGCTGCTGGCGCTGGCCTTGTTCTACATCGTGCTGGGTTGCTTCCTCGACGGCATCTCCATGATCGTGCTGACCATGGGCGTCATCCTCCCCACAGTGCAGGCCGCCGGCATCGACCTGATCTGGTTCGGCATCTTCATCGTCATCGTGGTGGAGATGGCTCAAATCACGCCACCCGTGGGGTTCAACCTGTTTGTGCTGCAAGGCATGACACGGCGCGAGATCACCTGGATCGCCAAGGTGTGCATGCCCTACTTCTTCATCATGGTGCTCGCGCTGCTGCTGCTGTGGTGGTTCCCAGGCATCGTCACCTGGATGCCGTCGAGGATGTGACGGCGCCCGGCTAAGATAAATGCCCTGCCCGACCCGGCGGGGCATTTTTTTTGTTGCAAGGATACGTGTGTTCAAGAACGTGATGGTGTACCGCCTGGGCGCAGAGTCTCTGCCCTCGCTGGACGAGATGGAAACGGCGCTGGCACAGGCGCGTTTTGTGGAATGTGGCGCCTCGCAGGAAATGTCGCTGGGCTGGACCGCCCCACGCGGCGAACAGCATGGCACCCTGGTGGAGTCCATCGCCGGGCAGCGCATCCTCAAATTCATGGTCGAAACCAAATCGGTGCCCGCCACCGTGGTGCGCCGCAAAGCCGACGAGGAAATCGCCCGCATCGAGGCCACCACCGGCCGCAAACCTGGCAAGAAAGAAACCCGCGATCTGCGCGAAGACGCCAAACGCGCCCTGCTGCCACAAGCGTTCAGCAAGGTCTCCAGCGTGTGGGTGTGGATGGATGCCGAACAGGATTTGCTGATCCTGGACGCGGGCAGCCAAAGCCGCGCGGACGCGGTGATCACCGCGCTGGTGGAAGCGGTGCCCGGCCTGGCGCCGCGCCTGTTCAACACCCAACAAACGCCCCAGAGCGCCATGGCGCAATGGCTGGCCGAAGGTGAAGCGCCTGGCCAGTTCCAGGTGGAGCAAGAGTGCGAACTCAAATCGAGCGGTGAAGACCGCGCGGTGGTCAAGTACACCCGCCACACGCTGGACATCGACGAAGTCAAGCAGCACATCGCGCAAGGCAAGCTGCCCACCAAATTGGCGCTCAACTGGCAAGGCCGTGTGGCCTTCATGCTGACCGAGTCCATGACACTCAAAAAAGTGGGTCTGCTGGAAACGGTGTTCGAGGGCACGTCGAAAGAGAAGGAAGACAACTTCGACGCCGACGTGGCCATCAGCACGGGCGAACTGGGCCAGCTCATCCCCGAACTGGTCGAAGCACTGGGCGGTGAAATGCTGGAGTTTGGCGCCGCACCCGGCGGCACCGCCGGAAGCAACGCACCCGCGGCTGGCGGCACCGTCACCACCGGTGCGTCGCACCTCAGCGCTGCCACCAGCACCGCCGACGAAGGCGCTCCCTTCTGAAACCCCACTGATCCGCAGCCCGCCACATGAACCATGTCCTGGCCATCTGCGTGGGCGCCTGTGTGGGCGCACTGGGCCGCTGGCAGCTGGGCGTGTGGCTCAACCCGGGCGCCGCCCTGCCCTGGGGCACGCTGGCGGCCAACTGGATCGGTGCCTACGCCGTGGGCCTGGCTGTGGAGTTTTTCCAGGCCCACACGGGCATCGATCCCGCCTGGCGCCTCTTCATCGTCACCGGCCTGCTGGGGGCGCTGACCACCTTCTCCACATTCTCAGCCGAGGCCATCGCCCTGTTGCAGCAAGGCCGCGTGGTCACAGCCTTGCTGCATGCCGGCCTGCACCTTTTTGGCTCGCTGTTGCTGGCTTGGCTGGGGGTTCTCAGCGGTCAGACATGGTGGGCCAAAGGCACCTGAGCCATTGCCTCGCCGTCCCACGCCGGTCGCTCATCCGACTTGCGACAGATCAAGCTTCTGAGCCCTGACTGGCGTTAAGGTCAACTGGGGCGGCGCATCATCCCTGCCAGCCAGAATCGACACCACCTCTGCCGTGCGGCAAGCCTTGACGCCACAGTTGCCCACACCACACCCACATGAATGTCAATTTTGACTAAATTCAGATTACATTTAAAATGAAAATGTCAAAATATGAAAACAATTTCATCAATACAACCATTTCAAATGGGGTTTTGGGTGTCCATCCAGCGCGGGTTGTGGGCTGTCTTGCTGGTGTCCGCCCTGCCTGTCCAAGGCTGGGCACAAGCTGCTGAGAAGCCTGCGGCGGTCACGCCGTCGAAATTCAAAGAGGTGCCGGCGACCGCAGGACTGCTGCGGCAAATGCAGGCCGGTGGCTTCACGCTTTACCTGCGCCATGGCCCGACAAACAACAGCGTCGCCGACCGCGTTCCGACGGTGGACCTGAACGACTGCAGCACACAGCGCCCACTCACCGATGCTGGTCACGCCCTGATGGCGAAGGTCGGCCAGTCGATGCGACAGGCCCGGATTCCCATCGGAGAGTTCAGGGTCAGCCCCATGTGCAGGGCCAGGGACAGCGCCTCGGCAGCCTTTCCCCAGCTGACGCCCGAGGTGGACCCCCTGCTGATGTACGTGGCCAACTTCACCGCCAACGAAAAGGTGCCGGTGGTGGCCCGCACACGGCAGCTGTTGTCCCATCCCGTCCCGGATGGCGTGAACCGCCTGGTGCTGGCTCATGCGCCCAACCTGATGGAGCTGCTCGGCTACTTTCCCAAAGAAGGCACCCTGGTGATCTTGCGTCCCAAAGGGGAGCACCTGGGCTTTGACTATGTGGCCAGCGTGTTGCCCGATGCCTGGCCGAGCCTGTTGAAATGAAAGCGCAGCGGATCAAAAGTTGGCGTTTCCTGCTCAGCTTCTTCCTGCCCGTGGTGGCTTTGCTGCTGCTGGCGGGCATGCTGAACGGGTGGTCGGTCAAGAGCCTGCGTGAAGGGTTCATACAAGCCACCGCAGAGCACAACCGCGACACCCAACGGATGGCCGAAATTGGCGACTTCAACCAGCAGCTCGCACAGATTCAGATTGAAGTGGGCGACACGCTCGCCAAAGCCGAGGCGGGCAGGATGGACGGCGCCGACCTGTACCGCTCTCACACCCGGCTCGTGGAACGGCTGGGCGAACTGAAAACCGCGCTGGCGGGCGTGGAAGAGGAGATCAGCTACTCCGTCGAGCTGGCACAGGCGCGCATCGATTTTGAGCTTTACCGCAACTCGGTCATCAGCGCCTCCGACTTGGCGGTCATCGACCCCGCCACCGCCATGCGCCACGCGTTCGCGGCGTCGCAGGCCTACATCAGCATCTCCGAACACACACAGGCGGTGGCCAGCACCCTGGCACGCGGTATCGCGCAGCGCAGCGCGCGCAACGCGGCGGCTTTTGACCGGCAGGCGCTGCACACCGGCGTGGTGGGTGCCGCCCTGGTGTGCGCCCTGCTCCTGCTGTGGTTGTGGATTTCGGAGCGTGTGACCCGTCGACTCACACATGTGTCCCAGGCCTTGAACGCGCTGGCAGAAGACGACATCCACCCGTCGTCGCTGCCCTTGGTGGTCAAACTCAGCAAGCAAAGCAACAGCCTGGTGCGGGACATGGCGCTGGCCGTGCTGGCGTTCCGCGACAGCATCGTCTCGCGCCGGCAAGCCCAGTTTGATCTGGGCGAACGGATCAAAGAGCTGTCCTGCCTGTACGACGTGATGCAGGTGACAGAGGACCTCGGGCGGGACCTGGACGACATGTTGAGCACCGTGGCACAACGCCTGCCCGCAGCCATGCGCTACCCGGGCGCCGCCCAGGGTTGGATCGAGTACCGTGGCAAGCGTCACGGGCCCATCGCCGAGGGGCTTCACCTGTCGGTGAGCTTCGGAGACCCACAAGGCGAGGCAGGTCAGCTGGGCGTGACCTATCACGGTCCGTTGCCTGCCGATGCGGGTGAGCCCTTTTTGCGTGAAGAACGCGCCCTGCTGGACACGCTGGGGCTGCGGCTCACCGCCGTCTTGCACAGACGCCGCGTGGAAGCGTCGTTGACGCAGACCGACCGAGCCCTTCGGACCGCTCGCCAATGCGGTCAGCTGTTGATCCACGCACAGCAAGAAGACCAACTGATGCAAGACATCTGCCGCCTTGCGGTGGAGGTCGGCGGTTACCGCATGGCATGGGTCGGTATCGCGCAAGACGACGAGGCGCGGTCCGTGCTCCCCGTCGCGAGCCATGGCTTCAACGACAACTACCTGGAGACCGCCAACATCTCCTGGGGCAATGGCCCGCAAGGCCATGGCACCACCGGCACCGCGATCCGCGAATGCCGCACCGTGGTGACACGGGACATCCTGACCAACCCTGCCCTGCTGCCATGGCGCGACGCCGCCGTGCAACGCGGCTATGCCGCAGCCATCGCCCTGCCCCTGCTGGTGGCGGGCGAGCGCTGCCTGGGCGCACTGTGTCTGCACGCGGCAGAGGCGGACGCCTTCAGCGAGGCAGAGGTGGAGTTGCTCAAGGAAATGGCCAACGATCTCTCGTTCGGCATCAGCACGTTGCGTACCCGGGCGGCCCTGGATGCGAACTACGCCGAAGTGCGCAAATTGTCATTGGTGGTGGAGCAGAGCCCCAACGCCATCTTTGTGACCAACCTGAACGCCCGCATCGAGTACGTGAACGACGCGTTTGTGCGCATGACCGGCTTTGCGCGTGACGAGGTGCTGGGCCGCAACCCCAGCATGCTCAAGTCGGGCAAGACGCCAGCGACGACCTATGAGTCGCTCTGGGCCACGCTGCTGCGCGGTGAGGTCTGGTCTGGCGAGTTCATCAACCAGACGCGGCAAGGCGAGGAACTGATCGAATCCGCCATCATCGTCCCGCTGGCCACGAAAGACGGCACGGTGACGCACTACGTGGCGATCAAGGAAAACATCACCGAACGAAAGCGCATGGCCGACGAGCTGGCGCTGCACCGGGAGCATCTCGAAGAGCTGGTGGTCGAACGCACGGAAGCACTGGCCCGCAAGGAAGACGAACTGCGGCTGCTGCTCGAATCGACGTCGGACGGCATTTTTGGTCTGGATGCCGACAGCCGCATCACCTTTGCCAACACCGCTGCGGTGCGGCTGCTGGGGTATGAACGCGCAGAGGAATTGGTGGGGCGGCCCAGCCACGCCACCATGCACCACAGCCATGCCGACGGTTCGCCCTACCCCGAGCACGAGTGCACCATGCAGCGTGCCATGCTCACGCAGTCGGTCGTGCATTGCGACACCGAGGTATTCTGGTGCAAGGATGGCCGCTCTTTCCCCACCTCCTACGCGGCGGCGCCCCTGGTGCGCCAGGGCAAGGTGGTGGGCACGGTGGTGGCCTTTCAAGACATCACGGAACGCAAGTTGGTGGAGGCGGCGCTGGTCGAAGCGAAAGCGGCGGCTGAGACTGCAACGCACAGCAAAAGCGAGTTCCTGGCCAACATGAGCCACGAAATCCGCACGCCCATGAACGCCATCATCGGCATGAGTTACCTGGCGCTGCAAACCGAGCTCAACGCCAAGCAGCGCAACTACATCGAGAAGATCAACCGTTCGGGCGCCAACCTGCTGGGCATCATCAACGACATCTTGGACTTCTCCAAGATCGAGGCCGGCAAGATGCGGATGGAAGTCACCGACTTCCACCTGGAAGACGTGATGGACAACCTGGCCAACCTGATTGGCATGAAGACCCAGGAAAAAGGCCTGGAATTGCTGTTCTACACGGCGCCCGATGTACCCAACGCGCTGGTGGGCGACCCGCTGCGATTGGGCCAAGTGCTCATCAACCTGGGCAACAACGCCGTCAAATTCACCGAAAACGGCGAGTTGGTGGTGGGCATCGACAAGGTGGCCGACCACCCCGATGGCGTGGAATTGCATTTCTGGGTCCGTGACACCGGCATTGGCATGACGCCCGAACAATGCGGCAAGATGTTCCAAAGCTTCAGCCAGGCCGATGCGTCCACCACACGCCGCTACGGCGGCTCGGGCCTGGGGCTGGCCATCTCGAAAAACCTGGTGGAGATGATGGGCGGACACATCTGGGTGGAAAGTGTCCAAGGCGTCGGCTCCACCTTCCATTTCCATGCGCGCTTTGGTCTGCAAGAAGACCCGCAGATCCGGCGCATGTTCAGCGCCGAGGAGTTGCACGGACTGCGACTGCTGGCTGTCGACGACAACGCCTCGGCGCGCGACATCCTATCCGGCATGGCGCAAAGCTTTGGCCTGGAAACCGACGTGGCCGACAGTGGCCCCACGGCGCTGCGCATGGTGCAGAAGGCAGACGACCAAGGGCAACCCTATGGGCTGCTGCTGCTGGACTGGCAGATGCCGAACATGGACGGCATCCGAACGCTCCAGACGCTGATGCGTACCCCCTTGCAGCGACGCCCCCGGGTCATCATGCTGACCGCACACGGGCGCGATGACGCGGAAGCCAGCGCCCGCAGCCAAGACATCGACCTGCCCCCCGTGCTGACCAAGCCCGTGACGCCTTCAACCCTGCTGGAAGCGATCGGTGAGGTGCTGGGCACCGATACCTCCATCGTGACGCGGCAAGAGATGCGCGCCGACGAGCATCAGGATGCCATCGCCAAGGTACAAGGCGCACGGCTGCTGCTGGTTGAAGACAACGAAATGAACCAGGAACTGGCGATCGAACTGCTGGAAAAGGCGGGGGTGAGCGTGGTGTTGGCCCAGCACGGCCAGCAGGCACTGGACATCCTCGCATCCGACCCTGCGTTCGATGGCGTGTTGATGGACTGCCAAATGCCGGTGATGGACGGTTACACCGCCACGCGTTTGATCCGCGCACAAGCGCGTTTCAAGGACATGCCCATCATCGCGATGACCGCCAACGCCATGGCCGGCGACAAGGACAAGGTTCTGGAAGCCGGCATGTCCGATCACATCGCCAAGCCCCTCAACGTGGGTGTCATGTTCGCCACGTTAGCCAAGTGGGTGCGCCCACGGGTGGCAAGAGGTGAAGCGGCGAAGTCGTCCATCCCGACGGCGGCCCCTGGCACCGAGGTGCCCCGCCTGTTGGATCGTCTGGAATTGCCAGGCATCGACCAACGCGCCGGGCTGGCCACGAGCGGTGGCGACCCGAACCTCTACCGCCGCATGCTCCTGAAGTTCCACGGCAGCCAGGCCAACTTTGTGGTGCACTTCAGGGAGGCGTATGCCAGCGGCGACCGGACTGCCGCGCAACGGTGCGCCCACACCCTGCGCGGAACGGCCGGGACCATCGGCGCGTTTGAACTGCAGGCCGCCGCAGCACGACTCGAACAAGCCTGTGAGCACGGTGCACCCGAACTTGACATACAGGGCCACCTGCAAGCGGTGCTGGACACACTGGCGCCCGTGATGGCGGGTTTGCAGGCACTGACCACCCCCGCCACAGGACCCACCACGGTGCAGGCCGAGACCGCGCCAGTGGATACCGCACAGCTGGCGAATGTGCGCTCTCAGCTGCAGGCGCTGCTGGAACGGGGGGACCCCGAAGCCATCGATCTTCATGCCCAGGCGGCCGAACTGCTGCAAACCGCCTACCCCACCGCATGGAAAGCCCTGGCGGAACGGATCGACAACTGGGACTTTGAAGCCGCGTTGACACTGCTCAACCGTTTGGCTTGAAGTCCACTACCGCACGCAACACCTGCCATGTTCACCTCCGACGACCCCCCCCAAGACCCACGATCCTGATCGTGGACGACACGCCGGAAAACCTGATGTTGATGCGGGAACTGCTCAAGGACAGCTACCAGATCAAGGTGGCCAACGGGGGGAGCGTGCCATCAAGCTGGCCTCGACGGGCTCCCCACCGGACCTGATCCTGCTGGACATCATGATGCCTGGCATGGACGGCTACGAGGTGTGCCAACGGCTCAAGGCGGACCCGTTGACGCAGGACATCCCGGTGGTGTTTTTGACGGCCAAATCCACCCCTGAGGACGAAAAGCGGGGACTGGATCTGGGCGCAGTGGACTACATCACCAAACCCATCAGCCCGCCCATCGTGCTGGCGCGGGTCAAGCTTCACCTGGCACTCAAGTCGCATGCCGACTTTTTGCGGGACAAAAGTGATTTCCTGGAGGCCGAGGTGGCGCGACGCACACGCGAGGTCATGGCCATTCAGGACGTGACCATCATGGTGATGGCCTCGCTGGCCGAAACACGCGACGCAGACACCGGCAACCATATCCGCCGCACGCAGAACTATGTGAAGGCGCTGGCCCAACACCTGTCCAACCACCCACGATTTGCCGCCCAATTGAACGAGCACGAAATCGACATGCTCCACAAGTCGGCACCGCTGCACGACATCGGCAAGGTGGGCATTCCCGATCGCATCCTGCTCAAGCCAGGCAAGCTCACGCCCGAAGAGTTCGAGATCATGAAAACCCACACGACGCTGGGTTTTGAGGCCATCGAGCACGCCGAACGGCAGCTGCACATGCAGGTGGCGTTCCTGTCCACCGCCAAGGACATTGCGCTGTACCACCAGGAAAAATGGGATGGCTCAGGCTACCCGAAAGGGCTCGCCGGCGAAGCAATTCCGCTCTCGGCGCGCCTGATGGCGGTGGCCGACGTGTACGACGCCCTGATCTGCCGGCGGGTGTACAAGCCGCCGATGACACACGAGCAAGCCGTGGCCATCATCGAACAAGGCCGGGGGCAGCATTTCGATCCGGACATCACCGACGCGTTCTTGGCCCTGCAAGACACGTTTCGCGAGATTGCCACGCACTACGCGGATTCGGATGAGGACGTGGCACAGAAGAAGGCTCAAATGGACCGGCTCCTGGGTCCGGCCTGATCACGCCGGCCCGCTCAGCCGCCTCCCCGCTGCATGTACAAGTCAAAGCGCTTCATGAAGGCCCGACGGTCCAACTCGTCCACATCCTGAAAGTCGAACACGACGTGAAGGCGCGGCATGCGCATCAGGGCAATGACACGCGGCTCGCCCTGCCGCCACGTGATGCGCAAACCCCCATCGCCCAGGGTGGCCAACACCACCGCGCCATCCTGCCGCCACGGCACATCACCCAAGGCCGCAGGCAGGGCGCGCAGCCATTCGGCTTCGGTGCAGCCCATGTCGCGCTCGATGTGCGCTGGGTAGTGCGCGAACATGCCCGCTTGTTTCAGCCGCCGGCAATGGGCGGCCAGATGGCCAGCACATCACCGTCGTTCAGTGTGGTCGAGCCGCGCACCTCGGGCGCCACGTAGCGACCGTTGACCAACACCAAGTGCACCAGCTTAGGCGGCAGGCCAAAAGGCTCGATGATGCGGGCGATGCTGTCGGTGGGCGCGACCTCCAGTTCAAGCTGGTTGGCCCTGCGCGCGTCGGGCGGCAGATAGTCGGTGAGCGTAGCGAAGAGTTTGAAGGTGATCTTCATGCCCGACATCATGCACGCCGCCGCGTGTCGTCAGCACCACTCCAATGGCCTTGCGCCTGGGCAGCACCCAGGTAAGCGTCCATCAGGCGCGTGGGGTCGGCCAGCAGCTTGTCCTTCCAATCGCCCAGGTGCACCTGGCCCTCCACCAGGCCACGCATCACGCCCACGTGATCGGTCCAGCCCACGCTGTTGCACCCCACCAAAATATCGCCCTTGAACTGCAGGCTCAGGTGGCGGCCGGCGGCGGCATCGGTCAGCTCCACATGTTGGCCGCCGGGCACGCCTTCCCAGTTGCCAAAGCTGGTGGAGATCAGGCCCAGGGTGTCAAGCACGTTGATCTGGGTCACGCCTTTCAATTCGGCTTTCTGGCCCACCATGTTGAGCGCGGCCACACGCGCCTGCTCGGCGGCGTTGGGCTGGATGGCGCTGACGATGGTTTTGCCGCTGACCTTGTCGAAGGCTTCGGCACAGTCGCCGGCCGCATACACGCCGGGCACGTTGGTCTGCAGGTGTTCGTCGGTCAGCACACCCAGCAGGCAGGTGATGCCCGAGTCCTTCAGGTAGCCGATGGCCGGGCGCACGCCGGTGGCGCTGATGACCAGGTCGGCCTCCACCGTGCGGCCACCCGAAAGCTGCACCTTCAGCGGCGTGCCCGCCTGGATGGCCTCCACCTTGGTGCCCGTGAACACCTGCACACCTTGCTTCTCGCACCAGTCGCGGATCATGCCGCCGGCGGTGGGGCCCATCATGCGCGGCACCATGCGGTCGCCCATTTCCACCACGCTGAGCTGCACACCGCGC
>DASUIK010000024.1:0-5496 GCA_036279795.1 Burkholderiaceae bacterium
GCCGCCCAGTTGGACGAAGGCACCACGATGTCGTAACCGGTTTTGCCGGCCACCAGCTTGGCGTGCAGGATTTCGTTGCTGTCGAAGTTGTCGTAGCGGACCTTGATGCCGGTCTCTTTCTCGAAGTTCTTCAGCACATCAGGGCCGATGTAGTCGGACCAGTTGTAGACGTTGAGCACCTTCGAATCCTGGGCCAGTGCGGCACCCGCCAGGCCGACTGCCAACAGACCTGCGGTCACAGCCTTGACCACACCCCACGGTTTGAACGATTTGCGCATGTTGATGCTCCTGCAAGTTGAAGAAACCCGCCGCGCCCGGCCGACTCGGCCCAGGCTCACGGAAAAAAGAGGGAAACGGGCATGCTAATTGACTTTTTGCCAACGAATCAGGGAGCAACTCCTATGCCAGCCATCCCTTGGCACGAACTTCTTCCAGCGTCGCGTCCAGGCAACGCTTGATCAAATCGATCATTTCGTCGATCTGGGCGTGGGTCATGACCAGGGGGGGAGCGATGATCATGCGATCGCCCACGGCGCGCATGATGAGACCGTTGCCAAAGCAGTGTTTGCGGCACACCATGCCCACCGCCAGGTTGGGGTCGAAAGCGGCCTTGGTGGCCTTGTCCTTGACCAGCACCAGGCCTGCCACAAAGCCGCAGGTCTCGGCCACGCCCACCAGCGGGTGGTCGGCCAGCTCGACAAAACGCTTGGCCAGGTAAGGGCCGATGTCGTCTTTCACCCGGCCCACCAGGTTCTCGCGCTCCATCAGCTCGATGTTGGCCAAGGCCACAGCACACGCCACCGGGTGGCCGCTGTAGGTGTAGCCGTGGTTGAACTCGCCACCTTGTTCGATCAGCACCTTGGCCACGCGGTCGCCCACCATCACACCGCCCAGCGGCACGTAGCCGCTGGTGACGGCCTTGGCAAAGGTGACCAGGTCGGGGCGGTAGCCGAACTTTTCGTAGGCAAACCAGTGGCCCAGGCGGCCAAAGGCACAAATCACCTCGTCGCTGATGAGCAAGATGCCGTACTTGTCGACGATGCGCTGGATTTCGGGCCAGTAGGTGGCCGGCGGGATGATCACGCCACCGGCGCCCTGCACCGGCTCGGCGATGAAGGCGGCCACCTTGTCGGCACCCAGTTCGAGAATCTTGGCCTCCAGGAACCCGGCGGCGCGCACGCCGAAGTCGGCCTCACTTTCGCCGGGCAAGGCGTTCTCGAAAAAGTAGGGCTGCTCGATGTGGGTGATGTTGGGGATGGGCAGGTCGCCCTGGGCGTGCATGCCGCTCATGCCGCCCAGCGAGGCGCCCGCCATGGTGGAGCCATGGTAGCCGTTGTGGCGCCCGATGATGATCTTGCGCTGCGGCTGGCCCATCAGGTCCCAGTAGCGGCGCACCATGCGCACGTTGGAGTCGTTGCTCTCGCTGCCGCTGCTGGAATAGAAGACGTGCTGAAAGGTGCGTCCGCCCACCGCAGGTGCCAACGACGCCAGCTTGGCGGCCAGCTTCACGGCCGGCACGTTGGTGGTCTGGAAAAAGCTGTTGTAGAAGGGCAGCGTCATCATCTGCGCGTGCGCCGCGTCGGCCAACTCCTTGCGGCCATAACCCGCGTTCACGCACCACAGGCCACTCATGGCGTCGAGGATTTTGTGGCCCTCGGAATCCCACACGTAAATGTTGTCGGCGTGGGTGATCACACGCGCACCGCGCGTGGCCAGGTCGCCGTGGTCGGTGAAAGGATGGAGGAAGTGCGCGCTGTCCAGCGACTGGATCTCGCGGGTGCTCAGGTGTTCGGGCTTGATGGGTGCGTTCATCGGAAACTCACAGGTAAGAAGGGCTTTGTTCGGGTACACCGCCGTGCCGGCGCGGGGGGAACTCAGACATGCAGCAGCAGGTGCTCGCGTTCCCAAGGCGAAATCACCTTCATGAACTCCTCGAACTCCAGTTCCTTGATCTCGGTATAGATGGTCACGAACTCCTTGCCCAGCACGTCGTGCAGATCGGTTTCGCGGCGCAGCCAGTCCAGTGCCTCGCCCAAGCTGCGCGGCAACGAGTAGGGCGCCAGGTAGGCATCGCCCTTCATCTCGGGCTTGGGCTTGATCTTGTTTTTCATGCCCAGGTAGCCACAGGCCAGCGTCATGGCCATGGCGACGTAGGGGTTGGCGTCGGCGCCGATGACACGGTTTTCCACGCGGCGTGCGGCCGGGCTGGAGATGGGCGAGCGGATGCCCACGGTGCGGTTGTCGTAGCCCCACTCGATGTTGATGGGCGCGGCGGTGTGGCGGCTGAGGCGGCGGTAGCTGTTGACGTAGGGCGCCACCAGCACCATGGCCGCCGGAATGTAACGCTGCAGGCCACCGATGTAGTGGTAGAAAGCCTCGGAGGGGCTACCATCTTCGTTGCTGAAAATGTTCTGGCCCGTGTGCTTGTTGACGATGCTCTGGTGCACGTGCATGGCACTGCCGGGTTCACCGGCGATGGGCTTGGCCATGAAGGTGGCGTACATGTCGTGGCGCAGTGCGGCCTCGCGCACCGTGCGCTTGAAGAAGAACACTTCGTCGGCCAGGCCCAGGGGGTGAGCGTGGAAGAAGTTGATCTCCATCTGGCCCGCGCCCACCTCGTGGATCAGGGTGTCCACGTTGAGCTCCATCTTTTCGCAGTAGTCGTAGATCTCTTCGAACAGCGGATCGAACTCGTTCACCGCGTCGATGCTGTAGGCCTGACGCGAACTTTCTGCGCGGCCGCTGCGGCCAATCGGCGGCTTGAGCAGGGTGTTGGGGTCGGTGTTGCGCGCGGTCAGGTAGAACTCCAACTCGGGCGCCACCACCGGGTCCCAGCCCTCGGCGGCGTAGAGGTCGCAAATCTTGCGCAGCACGCTGCGGGGCGCGAAGGGCACGAGCTTGCCGGTGTGGTCAAAACAATCGTGGATGACCTGGGCAGTCGGGTCGGTGGCCCAGGGCACGATGCGCACCGTGCTGGGGTCGGGGCGCAACTGCATGTCCTTGTCGGTGGGGTCCACCACGTCGTAGTAGGGCCCACTCTCCGGGAATTCGCCGGTCACGCCCATGCCCACGATGGCCTGGGGCAGGCGCATGCCACGGTCTTCGGTGAATTTTTCGCGCGGAAGGATCTTGCCGCGCGCCACGCCGGTCAAGTCAGGCACCAGGCATTCGACTTCGGTGACGCGGCGGTCGTTGAGCCAATGTTCGAGATCGTTGAAAGAGTTGAGGGTGGTGGCTGCGTTCATGTTCTGGTTCTCAGTGTGTTGTGCGGTGCTCAGGCCGGGGTCAGGCCACGACGGGCAGGCCCAGGCGGTTGGCGCGACGCTCGCGAACGGCGTCGCCGAAGGCGCGAAAAATGGCGCCATAAAACGGGTTCTCCCAACAGCGCCACTCAGGGTGGAACTGCACCGCGTAAGCAAAGCTGCGGGCTCCCAGCACCTCAAAAGCCTCGACCTGCCCATCGGGTGCATGGGCCAGGGCGCGCAGGCCATCGGCCAGGCGGTTCACACCCTGACCGTGCAGGGAATTGACCATCACCGTCTCGGCGCCGGCCCAGCGGGCGAACACGCTGCCCGGCGCCAGGTGGATGGGGTGGCGGGGCGCGTACTGCTCGTCAAAGGGTGCGCCCTTGGGTTCGCGGTGGTCCATGCGGCCGGGCACGTTCTGCACCTGCTGGTAGAGGCTGCCGCCCAGGGCGACGTTGATCTCTTGGAAGCCTCGGCACACCCCCAGCAGCGGCACGCCCTGGGCCACACAGGCGCGCACCAGGGCCAGGGTGAGCGAGTCGCGCTCAGGGTCCAGCGGCAAGGCCGGGTCGGTCACGGCTTCGTCGAAGTGCGAGGGGTGGACGTTGGAGGGCGAGCCGGTCAGCATCACCCCGTCCACCAGTGGCAGCAGTTCGTCCACCTGGGCCGCGTCGGCCAAGGGGAACATCACGGGTTGGGCCTGGGCACCGACCTTGACCGCGCGGGCGTACTTGTCGCCGAGCAGCAGGAAAGGCATCTGGTGACCATGGTCACCCAACAAGCGGTGGTCAGCGGGCATCCAGACCATGCCTGGGATTGCTGTCATCTGAAAACTCCGAATTTGTGAATCGATTGTGGTGCCAAATTGGATCACAATGGGGGCCAGTTGGGGCAAGGCCATGGTGCCAATTCTCGGGGTAAACCCGGGGAGCCTCCGTTGTTCACGGGTGGTGTGTGGCCATGTTGTCCGAATTCCTTCTCTCTGAAATGACACGTCTGGCGCAGCAAGACCCGCTGCCCCTGCACCGCCAGCTCTACGAAGCGCTGCGCCGCGCGCTGCTGGACGGCAAGCTGGTTGCCGGCGAGCGCCTGCCCTCCAGCCGCGACCTGGCGCAAGACCTGAACCTGTCGCGCAACACCGTGGTGGCCGCCATCAACCAGCTCACGGTGGAGGGCTACCTGGTGAGCCAGGTGGGCAGCGGCACCTATGTGAACGACAGCGTGCCCAAAGCCTCGCCACGCCCCATGGCGGTGACACAACAGCCATCGGGCGAGCTGTCGCGCCGCGGCGAAGCACTGGCAAGCACGTTCTGCGCCAACCAGCTGGAGGTGCAGCCCTTCACGCCGGGCATCGCCGACTTCAGCGCCTTCCCGGTGGCCCTGTGGCAGCGGCTGCAGAACAAGCACTGGCGCATGACCTACCCCGAGATGCTGGACTACAACGATTCGGGCGGCTACGCCCCGTTGCGGCGCGCGGTGGCCGACTACCTGCGCGTCTTCCGCAGCGTGCAGCTCGACGCCGACCAGGTCATCATCACCAGCGGCACGCAGCAGTCGCTGGAGCTGTGCGCCCAGCTGCTGGCCGACCACGGCGACACCGTGTGGGTGGAAGACCCGGCGTACTGGGGCGCCGTCAAGGCCTTCATGGCCACCGGCCTGAGCATGCACGCGGTGCCGGTGGACCAGCAAGGCATCGCACCGGGCAGCGACGACGCCCACCCCGTGCCCAAGCTCATCTACGTGACGCCGTCACACCAATACCCCACCGGCGCGGTGATGTCGCTGAGCCGGCGCCACCAGCTGCTGGCCTGCGCGGCCCAGCACAAGGCCTGGATCCTGGAAGACGACTACGACAGCGAGTTCCGCTTCAGCGGCCCGCCCATCTCGTCGCTCGAAGGGCTGGACAAGGACGGCTGCGTGCTCTACATGGGCACCTTCTCCAAGGTGCTCTACCCTGGCCTCAAACTGGGCTACCTGGTGGTGCCGAAACCCTTGGTGGCCGCTTTCAAGCAGGCGCACTACGACCTCAACCGCCCCGGCCAGATGCCCCTGCAGGCGGCCCTGGCCGAGTTCATCGAAATGGGGCATTTCAGCAGCGCCCTGCGCCGCGCACGCCAAACCTACGCCGAGCGCCGCGCCGCGCTGGTGCAGGCGCTGGCACCTTGCCTGCAACACGCCTCCGCCGGCGTGTACGTGGGCGGCGCCGAACAAGGGCTGCACCTGTGCCTGCGCCTGCCCGACCGCATCGACG
>DASUIK010000025.1:0-3452 GCA_036279795.1 Burkholderiaceae bacterium
GGACGATGCCGAGCGCATGGCTGTCGTTCTGGGCGTAATGGTCGGCGACGCCGGACACGCGGGCATGGACGTCGGCGCCGCCGAGATCCTCCGCGCTGACGATTTCGCCGATCGCGGCCTTCACCAGCGGCGGGCCGGCCAGGAAGATCGTGGCCTGGTCCTTGACGATGATGGATTCGTCGCTCATCGCCGGCATGTAGGCGCCGCCGGCGGTGCAGGAGCCCATCACGACAGCGATCTGGGCGATGCCCTGCGCGCTCATGTTGGCCTGGTTGTAGAAGATGCGGCCAAAGTGTTCGCGGTCGGGAAAGACCTCATCCTGGTTGGGCAGGTTGGCGCCGCCCGAGTCCACCAGGTATATGCAGGGCAGGCGGTTTTCGCGCGCGATTTCCTGCGCCCGCAGGTGCTTCTTCACCGTCATGGGGTAGTAGGTGCCGCCCTTGACGGTGGCGTCGTTGCAGACGATCAGGCAGTCGGTGCCGCTCACGCGGCCAATGCCGGCCACGATGCCGGCGCAGGGCGCGTCGTCGTTGTACATGCCCAGGGCGGCGAGCGGCGCCAGCTCCAAAAACGGCGTGCCGGGATCGAGCAGCATTTGCACGCGGTCGCGCGGCAGCAGCTTGCCACGCGCCGTGTGTTTGGCACGCGCGGCCTCGCCGCCACCGGCCGCCACGCGAGCCACCTGTTGCTTCAGGTCGTCCACCAGCGTGCGCATGGCCTGGGCATTGGCCTGGAAATCGGCCGAACGGACGTTGAGTTGGGTGTCGAGCTGGGGCATGAAAAGTCTCTCGATGGGTAGCGGCCCGCGCCCGGGATCGGGCGCACGGTCACTCAATGTAGTGGCACACAGCTTAGGCACAAAGGCGGGTTTACACTGGACAGGGAGGTTGCAAATCGTGCCATCACCTGACCACCCACTTTCCCAAGGAACCGCCGCCACACCGATCGCCTTTGTGCGTGCCATTTTCCTGGCCTACAACCAGCGGGGAATGTCGCCTGACGGCGCGTTGGCGCGAGCACAGATTGCGCCAACGCTGGTGCAACAAGACGGCGCCCACATCACCGCCGGCCAGATGGAGTGGTTGTCCGAGGCGGCGATGCGCGAACTGGACGACGAGGCCCTGGGCTGGTTCTCGCGCCGCCTGCCCTGGGGCAGCTACGGCATGCTCGCGCGCGCCTCGCTGGGCGCACCCCACCTGGGCCGCGCCATGAAACGCTGGTGCCGCCACCACCGCCTGCTCACCGACGACATCGCCCTGACGCTGAGCGAAGCCGACGGTGTGGCCACCCTGGCGCTGGAAGAGCGGCGCGACCTGGGCGCGCTGCGCGAGTTCTGCCTCGTGTCGGTGCTGCGCAATGCGCATGGGCTGGCCTGCTGGTTCATCGCTTCGCGCCTGCCCCTGTTGTCGGCCCACTTCCCGTTTGCGCGGCCCGCCCATGGCGAGGTCTACCGCGTGTTGTTCCCAGGTGGGGAAACACATTTCAACGACGGTCCGGCGCGCCTGTGTTTTGACGCCCGCTACCTGGCACAAGCCCTGCGCCGGGATGAGGCGGCCATGAACCAGATGCTCAAGCGCGCGCTGCCCTTGACCGTGCGCCAGTACCACCGCGACCGGCTGCTGGTGGAGCGGGTCCGTCAGGCGCTGCAGCACCAGCCGCAGCACAGCCACAGCGCCGAGGCCCTGGCCGAACTGCTGCACGTGTCGGCACGCACGCTGCACCGGCAGCTCAAGGAAGAAGGCGCCACCCTGCAGTCGCTCAAAGACGAGGTGCGGCGGCAGGTGGCCACCGAGGCCTTGCTGCGCACCGATCGCCCCATCAAACAGGTGGCCCAGGCAGCGGGCTTTCGCAACGAAAAGAGCTTTTCGCGCGCCTTCCGCACCTGGACGGGCGTGGGACCGGCCGAATTCCGCCAGTCACTCAAACCTTGAGCAAGGCCGGCAACGCGCTCATGTGCGAGAACACCCGCGCCACCGGCAACCCGGCAAACGCCCGCCCATGCCCCTGCGGGCAGTAGCCCCACACCGTGGCCCCAGCGGCCAAGCCGGCGCGCGCGCCCACGGCGCTGTCTTCGATCACCAGGCAACGTTCGGGCGCCACGCCCAAATGCGCAGCGGCTGCCAGGTAAACGTGGGGTTCGGGTTTGGAGGCCGGCATCTCATGGCCGCTGAACACGCGGCCTTCGAACCAGCGCAACAGGCCGACCTGCCGCAGCTGCATTTCCACTTTGAAGCGGTCGGCTCCCGACGCACAGGCGATGCGGCCCTGATGTCCCGCATGCAATGCCGCCACGGTTTCGTGTATGCCGTCCACCGCCAGCAACTCGGCCGCGATCGCCGCGTTGCGGCGTTCCAGGAAGCGCTCCATCCAGTCGGCCGGCAGTGCGTGGCCACGCTCGGCCGCCCAGGCGGTCATCACGTCGCGGATGGTGCGGCCGGTGAAGTGGTGGTCGATGGCCTCGCGGGTGAGCGGCGTGTCCACCCAGTCCAGCTCATGCAACATGCCCAGCAGCACGCGGTTGACGATGGGTTCGCTGTCCACCAGCACACCATCGCAGTCGAACAGCACGGCCTCAAAACGCGGCGCGCTCACAGCAGGTCTCCGTCCACGTAGAACCAATGCCCGGCCTCGCACACAAAGCGGCTGCGCTCGTGCAGGCGCTGGCCACGGCCCGCCACGCGCGAGCGCGCCACAAACTCGACCTCGGCATGGGTGTTGTCCATGCGCCGGTGCGCACGCACCTCCAGCCCCAACCAACGCTGCGCGGGCTCGAAGTCCAGGGTCTCGGGTCGCGTGGACGGGTGCCAAGTGGCGAGCAGGTAGGCCGCATCCTGGCGCACAAAGGCGCTGTAGCGCGAGCGCATCAGGGCTTCGGCGTCGGGCGCTGGCTGGCCCGCGTGCCAAGGGCCACAACAGGCCGCGTAGGTGCGCGCACGCCCTTTCGCATCCAGACGCCCGCAAGGGCAGGCTTCGCCGGTGCTCAAGTCGCCGCCTTGCGGGTGGCGGAACGTGCCTTGTGCTGCTCCAGCGTTTCAGTCGGTGCACCGGCTTTGACCCAGGCGCCAAAGCCGCCGTCGATGTGGGCCACGTTGGTCATGCCCATGTCGCGCAAGGCCTTGGTGGCCAAGGCGCTGCGCCAACCGGCGCCACAGAACAGCACGAACTCTTTGTTCTCGTCGCCGAACGCGGGCTTGAAATAGGGCGAATCGGGATCGACCCAGAACTCGAGCATGCCACGCGGCGCGTGCAGTGCGCCCGGGGCCGTGCCCTCGCGCTCCAGCTCGCGCACGTCGCGGATGTCCACCAGTTGCAGACGGGCGTCGCCGCTTTGCAAGCGTTCGGCCACCTCGGCCACGGTGTAGGTGGTGATCTGCGCCGTGGCTTCGTCCACCAGCGCGCGAAATCCTTTGGTGATGGGCATGAAAAGTCTCCGAATAACCCAGCGATTTCAA
>DASUIK010000026.1:0-5938 GCA_036279795.1 Burkholderiaceae bacterium
AGACGGGCGTCGCCGCTTTGCAAGCGTTCGGCCACCTCGGCCACGGTGTAGGTGGTGATCTGCGCCGTGGCTTCGTCCACCAGCGCGCGAAATCCTTTGGTGATGGGCATGAAAAGTCTCCGAATAACCCAGCGATTTCAAAAGACCAGCAGCGGATGCGGACCCGCTCTGCTGCCGGGGATGCGGTGGGTCCGGCTCCGCCGGCCCGCTCGCATCGCCCCCTTGAGGAGGGTGACGCCGCAGGCGGCGCGGGGGTGAGCTTACTTCCTCCAGAAATGGCCGGTGAACAACACCAGCACGCTGAGCAACTCCAGACGTCCGAGCAGCATGGCGAAGGTGCAGACCCACATTTGAAACGCTGTCAGGCCACCGAAGTTGCCGGCTGGCCCCACGTCGCCCAGGCCAGGGCCGATGTTGTTGATGGTGGCCACCACGGCCGAGAAGGCGGTGACGATGTCCAGTCCGGAAAACAGCAACAGCATGGTCAGGCCCATGGTGCAGGCGCCGTAGATGAGCATGAAGCCCAGCACCGCCGTCATCACGGTGGGCGGCACCACGTTGCGGCCCAGTGTGACCGGGTTGACCACCCGCGGGTGGATGATGCGCACCAGTTCGCGGCGGGCCTGCTTGACCAGCAAAACCATGCGGACCATCTTGATGCCGCCGCCGGTGGAGCCAGCGCAGGAGACAAAGCAGCCGAGAAAGATCAGCCAGATGGGGGCGAAGGCCGGCCACTGCGCGTAATCGGTGCTGGCGTAGCCGGTGGTGGTGGCCACCGACACCACGTGGAAAGCGCTGGCCCGCAGGGCGGTCAGAAAGTCGGTGTACACGCCGCGCGCCATGAGCAACAGGGTCAGCAGCCCGATGGACGCCAACAACACGATGAGGTAGGTGCGTATCTCGCGGTCGCCCAACACGGGGCGCAGCGAACGCGTCCGCAGCACCATGAAATAGCGCAAAAAGCTGATGCCCGCCAGCGCCATGAACACCACCGCCACCGCTTCGATGAGCGGTGAATCCCAATACCCAAAACTCGCGTCGTGAGACGAAAAGCCCCCCAGGCCCATGGTGGTGCACATGTGCATGAAAGCGTCGGGCCAACTCATGCCGGCCCAACGGTAGGCCAGCATGCACAAGACGGCGAACACAAAGTACACCCCCCACAGACCGCGCGCGGTCTCGGCGATGCGCGGGGTGAACTTGGTGTCTTTCATGGGGCCCGGCGTTTCGGCCTTGTAGAGCTGCACGCCGCCCAGGCCCAACAGCGGCAACACCGCCACCACGAGCAACATGATGCCCAGCCCCCCGATGAGCTGCAGGAAACACCGCCAGATGTTGGTGGCCACGGGCAGCTGGTCCAACCCGGCGAGGGCGGTGGCACCGGTGGCGGTCAACGCGCTCATGGCCTCGAAATACGCCTTGGCCCAGGTGATGTCGGGCACGGTGAGCATCAGCGGCACGGCGGCAAAGGCGGGCAAAGTGACCCACACCAGGTTGACGAGCAGAAAACCGTCGCGCGCCATGAGTTCACGGCGGTGGTGGCGGGTGAAACCCCACAGCACCAGCCCGCAGCTCAGCGACAGCAGGAAACTGCCCAACCAGACGTTTTGAACCGCCGCGCTGTCATGGAAACGGGCCCAACCCCACGGCACCAGAAAGGCCGGCGAAAAGGCCACCTGGACACGCGCCAGCACCGCGAGAACGGGCAGAAACAAGGACATGGGCAGTGCTCAGAAAAAAGTGGCGCTGACCTGGAACAGGCGCTCGACCTCGCGCACCATGCGCTTGTTCGGGATGAAGATGACGATGTGGTCATCCGCCTCGATCAGCGCGTCGTGGTGGGGCATGAGCACTTGCGACGCGGCGCCTTCGCCGCGAACGATGCAACCGATGCGCGCGCCCTTGGGCAGCTTGATCTCTTCGACCCGACGCCCCACCAGCTTGGACGTCTTGACGTCGCCGCGCGCGATGCCCTCGATGGCTTCGGCGGCACCCCGGCGCAGGCTGTGCACCTGGGCCACATCGCCCCGACGCAGGTGCGCCAGCAGCTCACCGATGACGGTGTGCGAAGGCGATATGGCGATGTCGATGGTGCTGCCCTGCATCATGTCCGCGTAGGCGCGGCGGTTGATGAGGGCGATGACCCGGTTGGCCCCCAGGCGCTTGGCCAGCATGGCGGCCAGGATGTTGTCCTCGTCGTCGCTCGACAGCGCGAGGAACAGATCCATCTCCCCCACCTGCTCGTCCTGCAGCAGGTCTTCGTCGGTGCCGTCGCCGTGCAACACCAGCATGCTGGAGGGCAGTTGGCCCGCAAGGTAGTCGCAGCGTTTGCGGTCGCGCTCGATGAGTTTGACCTGGCACTGGCCCACCAGACTGCGCGCCAACCGCAAACCCACCTTGCCGCCACCCGCGATCATGAGGCGCTGCACCGAGCGGTCGGCACGGTGGATGGCGCCCAGCACGACGCGTATCTGGTCTTTGTCGGCCAACACAAACACCTCGTCGCCCGCGAGGATGCGGGTCGAGGGGCCGGGGTCCATTTCGGTTTCCTGGCGGTAGATGGCGACCACGCGCATATCGACGCCCGGAAGGCGCTCGCGTATCTCGCCCAGGGTGTACCCCACCAACGCCCCGCCATGCACCGCACGCACAGCGATGAGACAGGCGCGGCCCTCGGCGAATTCAAGCACCTGCAAGGCCTCGGGGTAGTCGATGAGCTGGTGGATGTAGCGCGTGACCGACTCTTCGGGGCAGATCACGTGGTCCACCGCGAAGCCGGTCTTGGACATCAGCGCATCACCCTCCACAAACTCGGGCGAACGCAGTCGGGCGATGGTGGTGGGCACGTTGAACACGTCGTGTGCCACCTTGCACACCACGAGGTTGGATTCGTCGGCCGCCGCACAGGCAATCAGCATGTCGGCGTCCTGGGCACCGGCATCGCGCAGCACCGAAGGCTGGATGCCGTTGCCCACCACGCCGCGCAGGTCCAGCCTTTCTTCGAGCAGGCGCAAGCGCTCCGGGTCCTGGTCGATGACGGTGATGTCGTTCTGCTCCGACACCAGGCTCTCGGCCACGCTCTCCCCTACCCTGCCAGCGCCCAGGATGATGATGTTCATAGGCAGGAATCTTAACGCTCCCCCCGCGCCGCCTGCGGCGTCACCCCCCAGGGGGCGATGCGGGTGGCCCGGCGGAGCCGGCGCCACCGCATCCCCGGTTATGGCACTTCGCGCCGGCCGGTTCAGAGGGCTCGCTGGATGATGATTTTTTGCACGTCGCTGGTGCCTTCGTAGATCTGGCACACGCGCACGTCGCGGTAGATGCGCTCGACCGGGAAGTCGTTCACCACGCCGTAGCCACCCAGGGTCTGGATGGCCACCGAACACACACGCTCGGCAGTTTCGCTGGCAAACAGCTTGGCCATGGCGGCCTCCTTCAGACAGGGCCGGCCAGCGTCGCGCAAGGCGGCGGCGTGCCAGATCAACTGGCGCGCGGCTTCCAGTTGGGTGGCGCACTCGGCCAGACGGAAACCCACGGCCTGGTGGTTGAAGATGGGCTGGCCAAAACTCTCGCGCTGCTTGGCGTAGTCGATCGCCACATCGAGCGCGCTGCGCGCCATGCCCACGCTTTGCGCAGCGATGCCGATGCGCCCGCCTTCGAGCGCGGAGAGGGCGATCTTGTAGCCCTCGCCCTCGGCGCCGATCAGGTTCTCGGCCGAGATGCGGCAGTTGTCGAAGTTGATCTGCGCGGTGTCGCTGCTGTGCTGGCCCAGCTTGTCCTCCAGGCGCGCCACCACATAACCCGGCGCGCTGGTGGGCACGAGGAAGGCGCTCATGCCCTTCTTGCCGGCGGCCTTGTCGGTCACGGCAATCACCACGGCCACATGGCCGTTTTTGCCGCTGGTGATGAACTGCTTGACGCCGTTGATCACGTATTCGTCGCCCTGCTTGACGGCCGTGGTGCGCAGCGCCGAAGCGTCCGAACCGACGTGTGGTTCGGTCAGGCAGAAAGCGCCCAGCATCTGGCCCGCCGCCAGCGGGCGCAACCACTGCTCTTGCTGGCGGGCATTGCCGTAGCGCATGAGGATGGCGTTGACGGGACAGTTGGTCACGGAAATCGCCGTGCTGGTGCCACCATCACCGGCAGCAATTTCTTCCAGCACCAGGGCCAGCGTCAGGTAGTCCAAGCCGGCGCCGCCCAGCGCCTCGGGCACGCAAATGCCGTAGGCACCCAACTCGGCCAAGCCCTGGTGAACGTCTTTGGGAAAGTGGTGTTCCTTGTCCCACTTGGCGGCGTTCGGCCACAGCTCGGCTTGTGCAAAGGCGCGCACGGCGTCGCGGATGGCTTCTTGGTCGGGGGTCAGCAACATGGTGTGTTTCTCGGAAATGGTTTACCAATGGGCGGCGCGACGGCCGTCGTGGTGGATGAGGTGGCCGTTGTCGTCGGACGTGATGCTGGCGATGGCCGCGCGCAAGCCCGCCACGCTGTCCGCCAGGCTCAGCGGCGCGGTGGCACCGCCCATGTCGGTCTGCACCCAGCCCGGGTCCAACGCCACCAGGCGAGCGCGGGGGTAATCGAAGCGCGCACTGGCCACCGCCATGTTGAGCGCGGCCTTGCTCACACGGTACAGCCAGGCGTTGCTGCCGGGCACGCTGGCGATCTGGCTCATGCTGGACGACAGTGCGCCAAACACGCCACTGGCCTCCTCCACCATGGGCAGCACCTGCGGGATGACCTGCATCAGCCCCAGCACGTTGGTGTGCATCACATGATCAAAAGCCTGCTGGGTGGGCGGCGTGGTGGCGCCGGCGCGGTCCATCACACCGGCCACGTACAGCGCCACGTCCAGCTTCTCGCCATCCAGCAACCACGACAAGCCACTCACGCTGGCCGGGTTGGCCACATCCACCTGGAGCGCTTGTGCGCCCAGGTCGCGCAAGGCGGACAAACCCGCGTCGTCGCGTGCGGTGGCGATCACGCGGTCGCCGGCCTCGCGGTACTGGCACACCAGTTCCAGGCCGATTCCACGCGAAGCGCCGATGACGAGAACGGTGGCCATCAGGTCAGCTCGATGGCCATGGCCGTGGCCTCGCCGCCGCCGATGCACAGCGTGGCCACGCCCTTTTTGCCGCCGCGCGCCTGCAGCGCGTGCAGCAACGTCACCAGGATGCGCGCGCCGCTGGCGCCGATGGGGTGGCCCAGGGCGCAGGCGCCGCCGTTCACGTTCACCTTGTCGTGCGGAATGCTCAGCTCGGCCATGAGCGCCATGGGCACCACGGCAAAGGCTTCGTTGATTTCCCACAGGTCCACGTCGGCCACGGTCCAGCCGGTCTTGGCCAGCAGCTTGTTCGTGGCACCCACGGGTGCGGTGGCAAACCAGTTGGGCTCTTGCGCGTGGGTGGTGTGGGCCACGATACGGGCCAGCGGCTTGAGGCCTTGCGCCTGCGCCGTGCTCTGGCGCATCAGCACCAGGGCGGCGGCGCCGTCGTTGATGGACGAGCTGCTGGCGGCGGTGATGGTGCCGTCTTTCTTGAAGGCCGGCTTGAGCGATGGGATCTTGTCGAGCTTGACCTTGCCCGGGCCTTCGTCAACCGACACCACTCGCTCGCCGCTGCGGTCTTTCACGGTCACGGGAGCGATTTCTTTGGCGAAGGCGCCGCTTTCGGTGGCGGCCTTGGCGCGCGTCACCGAGGCAATGGCAAAGGCGTCCTGCTGCTCGCGGGTGAAGCTGTACTTGGCGGCGCAGTCCTCACCGAAGGTGCCCATGCTGCGGCCGGGTTCGTAGGCGTCTTCCAGTCCGTCGAGCATCATGTGGTCGAAGATGCGGTCGTGGCCCATGCGGTAGCCGCCGCGGCCCTTGAGCATGAGGTAAGGCGCGTTGGTCATGCTCTCCATGCCGCCAGCCACCATCACGGTGGCGCTGCCGGCCAGCAACATG
>DASUIK010000027.1:0-4107 GCA_036279795.1 Burkholderiaceae bacterium
GGCTTCCTGCAGCACACAGGTTTTGTGGCCATGAACCCGGACCGCCATGCGTCCAGCCACTACGACTACTTCAAAGACCTCATCAAGGGCGACAACGAAAGCGCCGAGGCCCACCGCAAGTTCTACGACGAGTACAACGCCGTGCTCGACATGGACGCTGATTACTACCTGGAAACCATCCAGACCGTGTTCCAGGAGTTCAAGCTCGTCAACGGCACCTGGGATGTGAAAAGCCCTACGGGCAAGTTGGAGCGCGTGCGCCCTCAAGACATCACACAAACCGGTCTGCTGACGGTGGAAGGTGAGCTGGACGACATCTCCGGCTCGGGCCAGACCGCCGCCGCTCACGACCTGTGCTCCGGCATCACCAAAGAGCACCAGATGCACCTGGAAGCCAAGGGCGCAGGCCACTACGGCATTTTCAGCGGCCGCCGTTGGCGCGAAATGGTGTATCCGGTGGTGAAAGCGTTCATCCTGGCACACCAGCCCAAAGCAGCCGCCACTCAGCCTGCCGCCGCCACACCCGCTGTGGTGCCACAAGCCGTGGTGGCCAAGGCACCCGCCCGCAACGCCCCGACTGCGGCGCGCAAAAAGCCCTCCACGGCCAAGTGAGCACCGAGGCACTGGCGGCGCGGCTCAACGACGCGCTGCCCCAAACCCAGTGCACCCGCTGCGGCTACCCCGATTGCGCGGCCTACGCACTGGCCATGGCCAGGGGCGAAGCCGACATCAACCAATGCCCACCAGGCGGTGCCGAAGGGGTTGAACGGTTGGCCGTGCTCACCGGTCGCACACCCAAGCCCCTGAACCCCACCCACGGCAATGAAGGTCCGTTGCGCCTGGCGGTGATCGACGAAGATTGGTGCATCGGCTGCACGCTGTGCATCAAGGCCTGCCCCACCGACGCCATCGTCGGCGCCAACAAGCGCATGCACACGGTGGTGGAGGACTGGTGCACGGGCTGCGAGCTGTGCATTCCCGTCTGCCCGGTCGACTGCATTGGCCTGCGGGTGGTGGACGAACACGCCACCGGCTGGGCCGCGTGGTCGCCCGAGCAAGCCGCGCTGGGCCGCCAGCGGTACGCAGCTCGGCAAAGCCGAGTGGCTCGGGAGGCGGCCGAGCATCAGGCACGCAAGACCGAAGAGGCACAAGCCAAACTGGCCGATCTGGCCAGCCACTCCAAGATCACCGACCCCGAGGTGCTGGACAAAAAGAAGGCGTTCATCGAGGCCGCTCTGGCCAAGGCGCGCGCGCGCCAGCGCGGCTGAGACACCCGCCCTCAGGCCAGCGTCTTGTAGACGCCGCAACCGATGTAGACGTCGTCCACCTTCATCACGTAAGACATCTTGCCCTGCACGCGGCCCGAGACTGGGTTGACGATGTCGTACTCGACCCAGCCCGGCCCTTCCTCGGCCTGGCGAACGATGCCGGCAATCAGCGCGTTGCCGTCGATGCCCGGCACGTCCTGCACCCGCGTGCCCACCTTGGCCGGGTTGCCGCCGAAGGCCACGTAGGTGCCGTCGGCGGTGAGCGCGAACACGTACATGTCGCGGTCGAAGAAGCCACTCGCGCGGTCGGTCAGGCTGCGCAGGTAGCTGTCCAGCGAACCCGCGCCTCGCCGGTGCGCGTAGGCCCGCTCCACCAGCGCCATGGCCTCTTCGGCCACGCCTTGAAGGAGCTTGAAGCTGTTGATCGCCGAGGACAGCGAGGCAGCGCGCGTCTCCAGGCTTTCCGACTGCCGCACGGCCACCTCCACCATCTGCGCGTTGCGCTGGGTGATGTCGTCGAGCTGTTTCACCGCCGTGGAGATTTCCTGCACGCTGGTGTTCTGCTCCGAACTGGCGGTGGAGATGGCGGAGATGTTGGCTGACACGCCGCGCGTGCCGCCCAAAATTTGGGCCATGCCCTCGCCGGCCTTGCGGATCTGCCCCACACTGGTTTCCACCTGCGACGACGAGGTCTGGATGAGGTTGCGGATTTCGCGCGCGCTTTCGCCGGAGCGCTGGGCCAGCGAACGCACCTCACTGGCCACCACGGCAAAACCCCGGCCGGCCTCACCCGCACGGGCGGCCTCCACGGCGGCATTGAGCGCGAGGATGTTGGTCTGGAATGCCAGCCCGTCGATGACGCCAATGATCTCGTTCATGCGGTGGGCGCTGCGCTGGATGGCCTCCACCGAGTCCACCGCTGCCGTCATTGTCTGTGCGCCCGACTCGGCCACCGTGCGCACCTCGGCGGCTTGGCGGTCCACTTCCAGCGCCGTTCCGGCGTTCTGCTGCACGGTTGATGCCAGCTCCTGCACACTGGCCGAGGTTTGCTCCAAGTTGGCGGCCTGCTGCTCGGTGCGCTCAGAGAGTTGGCGGTTGCCGTGCACCAACTGCTTGCCCGCATGGGCCACCAACGCGGCGTCGCTGCCCACCGCCGCCACCATGGACGACACGTTGGCGATCATCTTCTGCAAGAGCTTCGCGAGATCACCGATTTCATCCTTGGCACGCACCGACGCCGCCACCCGCAGGTTGCCGCTGGCCAGCTCGTTCATCGCAAAGGCCAGGCGCCCCAGGTCGATCATGAAGCTGCGGTAGATGCTGATGACGGTGTAGAGCAGCACCACAAAACCCAGCACGATGACCACCACCAGGAACAGGCGCTCGGTCTGCAGGCCCTGCTCGCGGGCCACCAGCTGGCCCTGCAGGCTGTCCATCATGGTGGCCTGCACCTTGAGCACCTGTTCAATGGCCTGTGTGCCCGCCGCAAAAAACGCCGCCGATTCGCCACCTGCCGCGCCGGGAGCAAAACGCTCCATGGCCAGTTCGCCAAAACGTTTCGCCGTGTCCATCGCACCGTCGATGGCCAGCCCTGTCATGCCGGCTTTGGTCAACAGCGCCAACCCATGCTGTTGATCGAGCAGCATGTCGCCCAGCTGCTGGGCACGCAGGCGCATGCCCGCCGCCCCCGCGAGGTCGGGCTCGCTCTTGGCCAGCAGGCCGGCGCCGGCGCCCCGCATCTGTCCCAGCAGTTCTGTGAGCGGGATCGCGCGCACCACCACGTTGTCCATCAAGAGGTAGGTTTGTGGCACCGGATCGAACAGCAGCTGCGACGCATCGGCCGTGCTGTAGATGAAACGCCGCAGATCGGCCACCAGCGTCGTGTGCAGGGCAAAACTGGCGGCCACCGTGCTGGCCTGGCTCTCGGCAGGCAGGCGTTGGAGCCGGTCGCTGAGCGCCCGCCAGGAAGCCTGCATGTCAAACGAGCGGTTGCTGGCCACCACTTGGTCCAAGGTGGCCCGTGCCCGGGCCAGTTGTTCACCGGTCTGCGCCAGGTCGGCCGCCACACCCGCGTTTCCGGACAACATCACATTGGTCTGCCCCCGATGCTTTTGCACCAGGCTCAAGACCTCCATCGCAGGTCGGATGTTGCGCACCCCCTCGATCTCAGCTTGGGTCGTCTGGATTTCGCGGTTTTCCCGCAGCACCAGCTGCACCGCCACGACGAGCAAAGGCACCAGCAACACCACGGCCATGCCGCCCAGCTTCACCGGGAAACGCGCCTTGCGGGCCAGCAGAATGCCCAGCCGCCAGACGCCCAGTTTTTCGTGGATTGTGGTCATCGTGTCCCCGTTGTCGTGCCGGCGGCACCGCACGCCAGTGCCGCTGCGTCAACACAGCCCCCGGCAGAATGTGAATTTTCACAAACTATAACGCCGGGTTTCACTCAGAAACACAGGTGTTACGCCACCTGACGGCCTGCTTACCCCAGCGCCGCAAATGCCTTGACCACCTCGGGCGGCGCCTGCACCAACTCCACCAACACGCCCTCACCGGCGATGGGAAATTCGTCGCTGGCCTTGGGGTGCAGGAAGGTGATGTCGAAACCCGCCGCACCCTTGCGGATGCCACCGGGTGCAAAGCGCACGCCTTGTGCCGTCAGCCACTCCACGGCCACGGGCAGGTCGTCGATCCACAGCCCGATGTGGTTGAGCGGCGTGGTGTGCACCGCCGGTTTTTTCTCCGGGTCCAGCGGCTGCATCAGGTCGACCTCGACCTTGAACGGGCCGCTGCCGATGGCGCAGATGTCCTCGTCCACGTTCTCGCGCTCGCTCTTGAA
>DASUIK010000028.1:0-5680 GCA_036279795.1 Burkholderiaceae bacterium
GCCAGGTCGGCCGCGCTCGGTGTGCCGTCGAACAGGCCCATCACGCCTTCGATGACCAGCAGGTCGGCGTCAACGGCGGCGGCGTGCAGGCGGGCGCGGCAACCGGCCTCGCCGGTCATCCAGAGGTCCAGGTTGTCCACCGGGTGGCCGCTGGCGAGCGTGAGCCAGTGTGGGTCCAGAAAGTCGGGCCCGCACTTGAACGCGCGCACGCGGCGCCCGGCGCGTGAGTGCAGGCGTGCCAGGGCGGCGGCCACGGTGGTTTTGCCCTGGCCCGAGGCGGGCGCGGCCACCAGCACGGCCGGGCAGGAGACCGGCTCCGTGCTCATTGCGGTGCCCACTTGAGACCGAGGTAGACCGTGCGGCCGGCGGTGGCGTAGCCGCGTGCGGTTTCGTAGGCCTTGTCGCCCAGGTTGTCCACGCGGGCGATCAGGCGCCAGTCGCGGCCCAGGGGTTTGCTGGCGCTGAGGTTGAACAGGCCGTAGCCGCCCAGGCGCTGGGTGTTGGTGGCGTTGTTGTAGCGCTGGGCCACGAGCTGCACTTCGGCGCCGAGCTGCCATTCGGCCAGGCGCTGGTCCAGGCCCAGGGTGGCCTGGCGGCGGGCGCGGCGGGCGAGCTGTTTGCCGGTGTCCAGGTCGCGCGGGTCCAGCAGGTCCAGCGAGGCGCGCAGCAGGGTGTGGCCCAGGCGCTGGTCGCCGCTGAAGGTGATGCCCCGGTACTCGGCGCGCGCGGTGTTGCCGTAGCAGCCCGGCACCCGGCCTGCACCGTTGATGCAGCTGCCCGGGCCGCTCACGTAGGTGATGAGGTTGTCCACCCGGTTGCGGTAGGCCACCACGCCAAAGTGGCGCGTGGGCGTGTCGTGCTTCAGGCCGAACTCGATGTTGCGGCCCGACTCGGCCTTCAGGTCGGGCGTGCCGTAGATGCTGAAACGCTGGTACAGCGTGGGCACGCGAAAAGCCGTGCCGGCCGAGGCGCTGGCGCGCCATTGGGGCGACAGTTCGTAGGCGTAGGCCGCGCTGCCGGTGGTCTTGCCACCGAACTCGCTGTCCTGGTCGTGGCGCAGGTTGAGCTGCAGGCTGTGCCCATCCCAGCGGCGGCCGTGGCCGATGGCGAGCGCGTCTTGCGAGCGGCGGGTGTGCGTGGGGGTGGTGCTGGCGTTGTCCAGCTCGTCCTCGCGGCGCTCCACGTCGAATGACCATTGTTGGCCACCCGAGCGCCAGCCGTTGTGCAGCAGGTAGCTGGTGATGTGGGTGTCGGTCACGTAGGGCGAGGGCCGGGTTTCGTAGCGGTCGCGGCTGCGGCTCACGCTCAGGCGGCTGTCGTGGCTGGGGCTCCACTGCGCCAGCCACGAGAGGCCCAGGGTCTCCAGGCGCTGCAGCGCGTGGTCGTCGCGGCCCGGGGTGGAGGCGTCGTACTGCGTGTCTTGCCGGGTGTGCAGTGCCGTGGCTTCCAGCCGGTGTGCTTGGTTGAGTTGCCAGCCCAGGCGGGCGCTGAGCGCTTCGTGCGTGTAGCCGTCGCGGTCGGGGTTGCCGGTGGGCTGCACGTTGTAACCCTGGCTGCTGTCGCGGCTGAGCGAGAGCGCGTAGTCGAAGGCGCCTTCGCGACCACTGAGACCGGCGTCCACCTGTCGGGTGCCGCGGCTGCCCACACCCACACCCACGCTGGGGCTGAAGCCGGCTTCGCCCCGACGGGTGAAGATCTGGATGACACCACCGAGGGCGTCGGAGCCATAGACCGCAGCGGCCGGGCCTCGCAGGATTTCGATGCGCTCAACCTGTGCCAGCGGGATGGCGTTCCAACTGGCGCCGCCAGTGGATTGCGAATCCAACCGCACGCCATCGATCAGCACGGCGGTAAAGCGGCTTTCGGCTCCGCGCACGAAGACGCTGGTGGTGGCGCCAGGGCCGCCGTTGCGGGCGAGGCTGATGCCTGGCTGGCGGGCCAGCACGTCGGCGATGCCGGTGGCACCGCTGCGTTGCAAGGTGTCGCGGTCGATCACGGTGACGTCGGCGACCACGTCGGTCAGCGGTTGCGCGCTGCGTGTGGCGGTGACCAGGGTTTCAGACAGGGTGGCCACAGTGACCTCGGCAGAGGTTTGGGCGTGGCAAAGCGGCGTGGCGCAAGCGGCCAACGCCCACGCGGCACGGCGCGCGCGGGTGAAGCGGGTTTTCATGAACAAGAACAAGCCAGGATGTCCGCACCGCCTTCCCCGACGGTGAATGGACCTTACGGTGCCTCGCTTGCGATGCAGGCGTGGCACCCCCTTGTTGGCCGGTATCCGGGCTGGCGGAGCAACATCCGTCGCCTTCCCAGTCGCCTTGCGGGCGGCCAGTGGCAGTGAGGGATGCGGGGGTGAGGATCACCCCGTCCGCTTACCGTTGCGGGGGCAGCGCTGGTTAGGAATGGCCCTCTGTCACAGGCCACTCCCCCCAGCTTCCCGTTGAACTGCGACCCAAGAGGTGGGCCGCGAGCACCAACGGGCGCATTGTAAACACAGCCCGCACGTGAGCCACGTTTGGCTGCGCTGCCTGGCCGTTCAGGCCTGCTCCACCCGGTTGCGCCCGCCGTGTTTGGCGCGGTAGAGCGCCTCGTCCGCACGGTGCAAGGTGGCGTCGATGTCGGCGTCGTCCGGTTGCCACGCGGTCACGCCGATGGACACGGTGAAGTGGATCTGCTCCTCATCGCCGATCGCAACCGGGGTGTGGGCCAGCGCATCGCGCAAGCGCTCGGCCACGGCCAGCGCCTGCGCCAGTGCGGTGGTGGGCATGAGCACCGCGAACTCCTCGCCGCCCAGCCGCGCGGGCACATCGGTTTCGCGCAGCGCATCGCCCAGGCTGTGGCTGAGTTTGCGCAACACCTGGTCGCCACTTCCGTGGCCATAGGTGTCGTTGATCTTCTTGAAGTGGTCGATGTCCATCAGCGCCAGCGACAAGGGGGCGCCATGACGGCGGCTGTGGGCGATGGCGCGGGCGGCGTGCTCGTAGAAGTCGCGTCGGTTGCTCAGCGAGGTCAACATATCGGTATGGGCCAGCCGCTCCAACTGGGCTTCCATCATCTTCTGGTCGGTGTTGTCGAAGACGGTTGACCGTGTGGACAACATGTGCCCCTGGGCATCTTTGACGGCGGTTGCACTGACCAGCACCGGCATGGGCGTGCCACTGCCACGCACCAGTTCCAGTTCCAGATCTTTGATGCTGCCGTCGCGCACGAACTGCGGGAAGCGTTCATGGAAGATGGCTCGGCTGTCTTCGGTCAGAAAGTCGGTGAAGGGCCGCCCCACGGCTTGTTCGCGGCTCAGGCCCAGCCAGCCGAGTTCGGTCTGGTTCATGCGCAGCACACGGCCTTGGTGGTCCAGCGAGTGGTAGCCACAGGGCGCGTGGTCGTAGAGGTCTTGCACCTCGTCGCGCTGCAGCGCCACGGCGCTCAGGTCCTTGCGCACCGCCGATTCGGCCTGCTTGGCTTGCCAGAAGCGTTGCAGGATGTCCCAAAGCTCCTGCACACGCAGCGACTGGCCGGTGGGCAGGCCCAGTTCATCGCGTTCGAACACCTGCGTGACGATGCGCATCTGGCGGGTGAGGTAGCCGGCAAACACCCGCGTGGTCACCACCGACAAGGTGATCCACAGCCCCGCCACCAGCGCGATGCGCCACAACATCTCGGTGACGGGCGCGTTGAGCACCGTCTTGGGCACACCCACGCCCAGGAACCAGTCGGCCCCGAATGCGGGCAGCACAAAGTTGAGCGTGTGGATGCCCTCCAGGGTGATGCCCTCGAAGGTTTGGTGATGGCCTGTTTCGATGGCACGCATGAACTCGTGTGTCACGCGTTGCCCCACATAACGGTCGGCAGCCCGGCTGCGTGCCACCAGGATGCCGTTGCGGTCGGCGATGCCGGCCACCCATTGCGGGGGCAGGCGGCGCTCATCGATCATCTCGCTGATGGATGCCGTGGTCAGGATCATGCGCAAGGCATGTGTGGCTGTGCCGTCGCGCACGATGGGCACTGTCACGGCCACCAACCTGTCGGAGGGGTTGACCGGTGAAACAAACGGCCCTGACACATTGGGACTTTGGGTGCGCAAGACCTCGGTCACCAGGTCGGGCTCATGGGTGGACAGCGTGGGCCCGCCCAAAGGCAAAGAAGTGAGAAACAGCAGCATGCCCTGGTCGTCCACCAGCGTGACGGCGCGGAAGTCGGGGTTGTGTTCCACCACGCGACGGGCGTGCGCATAGAGCATGGCGACGTTCAGTGTCATCGCTGCTTCCGATTCGGCGATGCCTTGCAGTGATCCCACCGCTGTCTTGACACGTTCACCGACCGCCTGGGCCATGATCGCGGTGCGGATTTTGAGCAACTGCTGCAACTCGCGTTGTCGGTCGTTCTTGTACGACCACAGCACCGACATCGCCAGCAACAGCAGTGGCAGCGTGCTCAAGCCGGCCAGCAGCAACAGCCAGGTGCGCAGCGGCAGACGGATGGTGTTCACTCGAAAGCTCTCCGGTTTCAGGAACCTGCCGGAGAGGGTACGGGATGGGTCGGCTCAGTTGGCCTCAGATGGCACTGCATGGTCATGGCGGCGCCGTGTCTGCGTCACCCACCCAGGCCGGCGAAGACGTTTTGCACGTCTTCGTTGGCGTCCAGAGCGGCGAGAAAACTTTCCACCTCGTCCAGCTGATCGGGCGTGAGCCCGGCGGCGCTGACCGGGTTTTTGGGCCGGTAGCCCAGCTTGGACGACAGCAGCTTGAAGCCGTGGGCAGGCAGGGCGCGGCCCACCAGATCGAGGTCGGTGGGCGCGGTGATGAACAGGGTCACACCGTCTTCGTCGGCGGGCTCGAAGTCTTGCGCGCCGGCCTCGATGGCGGCCAGCTCGGGGTCGGCATCGGGCGTGGCGGGCTCTGCTTCGATCAGGCCCACGTGGTCGAAGTCCCAGGCCACCGAGCCCGAGGTGCCCAACTGCCCCTTGCGGAACAGCACCCGCATCTCGGAGGCGGCGCGGTTCACGTTGTCGGTCTGGCACTCCACCATCACCGGCACGCGGTGGGGCGCAAAACCCTCGTAGATCACGTGTTCGAAATGCACCACCTCACCGGTGAGGCCCGCGCCTTTTTTGATCGCGCGGTCCAGCGTGTCCTTGGGCATCGATGCCTTGCGGGCCTGCTCCACCGCCAGGCGCAGGCGCGCGTTGGCGTTGGGGTCGGCGCCGTCGCGCGCCGCGATCATGATGTCCTTGACCAGTTTGCCGAACAAGCGCCCCTTGGCGTTGGCGGCCAGGTCCTTGTGTTTCGCTTTCCATTGCGCGCCCATGCTGCTTGCCTTTGTGTGTGGATGTGGATGAATCTGGATGAATGGAGCGGTGTGGCGTCAATCTTCCAGAATCCGCGCCTTGACGTTTTTGCCCTTGATGCGGTTCAGTCGGTTGGCCACTTGTTCGGCGATGTCGCGGTCCACCGCGATGTAGGTGGACCACTCGTTGACGTTGATCTTGCCCACCTGTTCGCGGGTGTAGCCCAGGTCGGCGGTGAGCGCGCCCAGCACGTCGCCGGGGCGGATTTTTTCCTTGCGCCCGCCCTGGATGTGCAAGGTGACCATGGGCGCCAGCAGAGGGCCGCTGCCCGTGGGCTTGAGTTCTTCCAGAGCGTGCCACACCGACTCCTGCTTTTGCAGTTGTTCGATGCGGCCCACC
>DASUIK010000029.1:0-7182 GCA_036279795.1 Burkholderiaceae bacterium
GCCGTCACCAGCGCCCAGCGCTCCGCCGCTCTGCCCGACGTGCCCACGGTGGCCGAAGCGGGCAAGCTGAACGGCTTTGAAGCCAGCTCGTGGTTCGGCCTGCTGGCGCCTGCGGGCACCCCCGCCGACGTGGTGAACCGCGTGCAACAGGAAGTAGCGAAGGCCTTGAACCTGCCGGCAGTGAAGGAACGGCTGCTCTCACAAGGCGCCATCCCCAGCGGCAACACCCCGGCCGAATTCGCACGCCTTATCGACAGCGAAATCACCAAATGGGCGGCCGTGGTCAAGGCCTCGGGCGCCAAGGTGGACTGACGCTGTCAGGGTCGGAGCAGGATGTCCAGGCGCTGCGATGCCAGCGCCGGCCCGGAGGTGCTCTCCACGGCCGCACGCACGGCGTCCAGGCTGCGCATGGGCAAAGCCACAAAGTCCCCCGCCTTGAAGACATCAGCCCCTGCGGGCACGGGCTGGCCATAGGCCAGGCACAGGATGGCCTCGGGCTGGCCCTTGAAGCTGGCCTGGATGCGGAATTTCATCTTGCCGGGCAGCTCTATGCCCGTTGCCTCTACCGCCGCATCCGTTTGAAAACGGTTGGGGAAGAAGCGCAGGATGTCGCCTTTTTCGTCCTGCATGAAACAGTAAACGTAGGCCGGTGCCTGCGGCTTGACCTGCAGGGCGATGGCCTCGCCCTCGCGGAAGCGGTTGTCGCCGTGGGCGGTGGACAAGGCCAGGTGGAAGGGTGGCGGTGCGGGTGTCTGGGCGGGCGCTGTCACCGGTGCGGGGGCCACCACCGCCGGTGCCGAGGCCGGCGCGGCCACCACGGCAGGCACTGGCTGCGGTCGAGGTGCGATCGCCCACCACACGCCTCCGGCCAGCACCAGCGCGCCCACCCCGGCCATGCCCATCAGAGCCAGCGGTCGGGAGCGGGGGGCAGGCGCGGGCGCGCTGGCCGGCAAGGGGCCCGGTGCCCCGGGCCGGCGCAGCCCGGTTTCATCGCCCGGTGCCACGCTGAACAAATCCTGCGACGACTCGCCCGGGCCCAGCACGCGCGTGGCGTCTTCATCGAAGGCGGCCGCAGGTGCAGCAGCGGCACGTTGTGCGGCCTGCTGCAACGCGTGGTCCAACGCGGTCTGGAATTCGGCGGCGGTGGCGAAGCGCTGCGCGGGCACCTTGGCCATGGCCCGCGCCACCACCGCATCCAGCTCGGGCGTGACCGCCGGGTTGAGGCGCGACGGCGGTTCGGCCGGTTCGGCCATGATCTTGCGCTGCAGCTCCCATTCGTTGCCGGCAAACGGCTTGCGGCCGGTGAGGCACTGGTAAAGGATGACACCCGCGGCGAAGAGGTCGATGCGGTGGTCCACCGCCACGCCTTCAATCTGCTCGGGCGCCATGTAGGACAAGGTGCCGATGCGGGTGCCGACCTGGGTCTCGTCGCCGGCATCCTCCATCCGCGCAACACCAAAGTCCATCAGTTTGATGCCCCCACCGTCGAGCAGCATGACGTTGGACGGCTTGATGTCGCGGTGGATGACGCCGTGGCTGTGGGCGTGGGCCAGCGCCGCCAGCAGACCCGCCATGACGGGTGCCCACTGAGCCAGAGGCAAGGGCTGGCCCGCGTCGAACCAGGCCTTGAGTTCGTGCCCCTGCAAATACTCCATGACCAGGTAGGCCAGGTCGCCCGACTCGCCGAAATCGTAGACGTTGACGATGTTGGGGTGGTTGAGCTTGGCGATGGCGCGGGCCTCGCGCTCGAAGCGCGCCGAGTACTCGCGGCGTGTGGCCTCGTCTTCCAGGTGGCTGGTCAGCACCGTCTTGATGGCCACCTGTCGCCCCAGCCGGCGGTCGCGCGCGGCATAGACCACGCCCATGGCACCCTTACCGAGCACGCCGGCGATCTCGTACTTGTCCAGTTGCAGGGGATCGCTCAAGGAACAGGCCTCCGGTGCGGGGTGTCAGGGCAGTTGGTAGCCGGGCTCATGGCGAGGCGCAAGTGACAGCGTCCGCCCTTCCCGGTAACGCGCACGCAAGGCCTCCAGCGCGGCCGGAGCCAGGTCCAGCTCCTCGGCACGAAACAACCGGGGGTCGTGTGTGTGGTCCAGGTAGGCATGCATCTCGCCCAGCACAATCTGCAACTGGCCCGTATCGTAGCCGCGTTGTGTGAGAAAACGTTGCCATTGCGAGCGCGCCACGGGCGACAGCACGTTGAACCAGAACCAGCGCGCGTGGTGCTGCAAGGCGGTGCTGGCGGCGAATTCGCCATGGCCCAGCTCGTGTTCAACGATGGTACGGCGCATCGGCGGCGTGACCTGGCAGGCCTCGCAACCACCCACCTGAGAGACCTGCGGCACGGTCAGCAGCGTGTGGGCGCCCACACCCGGCGCCCAGCCCTGGGCCTGTTCGCGCAACAACCCCCAGTCCAGCAGGTCTCGCAGCAGGTCGCGCTCCTGGTCGGTGAGCGCCTCACCCTGCCAGCGCGCGGTGTTGAAAAAACGGGCCAATTCCTCAGCCCCCAGGTTGTTCCCCAGCGTGATGAGCTCCAGACGCGTCCCACGCCCCCGCGCCCACTGCAGCACTTCCGGCACACTCATCACGCGGTGGCGCGGTGCCCCCACCTTCTCGATGAACAACACCACGCGGGCCATGGTGCGGGCCTGCTCGCGCAGGTCAGCGAATTGCAGCACCACCACCCCTTCCGGCGCGGTCAGGCGCACCGCACGCGAGCTGCTGGCGCTGGCGTCCAGCAGCTCGGTCGCCGAAAGCTGTGGCAGCGCATGCAGACCTTGGGCCACGCCCACTGAGACGCCCGACCAAAACAACAAGCCGCCGAGCCCCAGACCAACAGCGGCTTGCGCGAGGCGCCAGGCCATGACTGCGTCAGGGTGTGCCAGCCGCGTAATACACCACCACCCGCACGCGCCGGTTGGCGCCATCCTCGGGGCTGGCGGGGTTGGCCAGCTCGGCCGCGCCCTTGCCCACCACCCGCAGCTGTTTGCCCTTGAGCTCTTGAGAGCCCTGCAAAAAGCTGCGCACCGCCTGCGCACGCCGCAAGGACAAGGCCTTGTTGTAGTCCGCACTGCCCACCCCGTCGGTGTGGCCCTCCAGCGTCACGGCGGTGATGCTGGACAGCTCCTTGGACGTGAGTGCTTCGGCCAGCTTGCTCAGCAGATCGCGCCCATCGGGTGTGAGTTGGTCGGAGTTGAATGCAAAGGGCACATTCAGGTCAACGAACTTGCCCTCGGGCGCCTTGGCTGCCGCACCAGCACCGGCCGCAGGCCGTGCCGGCTTCTTTTCCGGCACATCCAGCGACAGGCCCCGTGTGCGCTGCCCCGGCATCCCCGCCTGGTCACCATCGGGCTTGAGGGCATCGATGATTTCCTGGGTGGATTTAGGGGCGCCAGGGGTTTGGGCCCACACCGTGGACAAACCGACGGCGTGACACAAGGTCAGCACCAGCAGATGGGCCACCAGAGATTGCCGTTGCATGATCATGGAAAGACCTCCGGACAGTTTGAAGCCGCAACCCCACACGGGGTTGCGGCCACGCAGCAGCGCAGATTGACCTCAGCTGATGCGCTGGTAGCTCAACGTGATGGAGCCGGACAGCACCAGGTTGTTGAACGTCTCCCCGGCATCCGTGCCGTTGTAGGTGAAAGAGTAGCTGATCGAATACGACACCGTGGACCCCACACCGCAGCTGCCACAGCCCGCGTAGTTGCCGGCACTGAAGGAGTTGATGGTGACGGTCAGATTGGTGCCAGGCCCGGTGATGGTGACCACATTGCCGTTGGTGGTGATCGTGTAGCTCGAACCGGCATAGCTGGAGATGATTTGCTGGTAGGCCGCATCCGATGTCAACGACACGTTCGGCAAACTGGCGGGGACTGCACTGCCATCCACCGTGCCAAGCGAAATGGTCTGCCCTTCAACCACCGTGGTGCCATTCCATTGGCCTGTCAGCGTTGAGCCGCCGGTCGGATCCAGCGTGGTGGTGCCGTCACTGCTCTTGGTGATGGTCACGCTGTCGAGCACCTGGTCGTAACCGGTGGAGTCTGCACGAAAAGCCGATGTCAGCGGATTGAAGGTGGACGTGCTCAGTCCCGCCGCCTGCAATTGCGCCGCCACACGTTGGTTGACGGTTTGCACCGCTGTTGGGAGGCGCGAACTGTTGGCAGTCAGCACGGCAGGTGTGACGGCGTTGGAGCCACCGCTCACGCCCGATGCGCTGGCGAGCTCGGTGAGCACCAAGTCGGTCAAACCGGTCAGGTTCAAGGTGTAAAACTGGCTGCGGCCTGGCTGGATGACCTCCACCATTGCCGAGCGCCAGGCATTGTTGCTGCGTTGCACTGCGGCCACCAGCGGCTGCTTGAGCCCGCCAATGTTGACGCGGAAGTAACCTGTTGCATCGGTGGTGGTGGTGACCACTTTGCCGTTGGCATCTGTGATGCGTATCGTCGCATTCGCGATGGCCGCGCCATCGGCACCGGTGCCATCGGCGCCGGCATCACCGCTGCCCGAATCCCCGCCCACGAACTCGGCGCCCGCCAAAGTCTTCATCGTGGCGCAAGTCACCTGGTTGCCAAAGCTGTCCGTGAAATTGGTGGTGCAGGTCGTCGGTGTTCCGCCGCCACCGCCAGTGTCTGTCGTCGAATCAGACCCCCCCCCACAAGCGGCCAGCATCGCGGCAAATGCGAAGCCTGTGGCGTATCGTCCCAGCCGCCACCAAGAAGACTGGCTCGGCGAGAACACGGTGTTTGCTGTCATTGTCTTCTCCAGTTGATTGAACATCGACCACCTCAGAAACTGCTTGTGCGCTCAAGCCGGGCGCACTGCCCCGGAGCGCCCACCGCTGTAGCTGGCCAGCTCCCAGCGATAGGTCTGCTCCAGGGAGTTGTCGCGCCGGCGCACCTCCACCTCCAGCGCCACGTTGGCATTGATGCCGGGCGTCACCCACAACACGCGGCGGATGCTGCCGCCGGTGTCCAGGTTGAAACCTCGGGCCTCAATCCGATAAGTCATGAAGCTGCCAGCGGGCACGGTGACGTTTTCCTTCGCCACGACCCGCACGTCGTAACGGAAGCGCTGGGGACCGCTGCCTTGCCGTTGCACAAAGTTGGACACCCAGCGCTTGCCCAGCTGCAAGGTGGCGGGGTAGAACTGACGCGGCGAATCGAGTGCCCCCATGTTGGTGCTGGTGGCGTTGCCCATGAGGTCGGAGTAGAACTGGCCGTTGTTGTAGGTCACGCGGTCGGCCGCCGGCTCAACGCCGGTCACGCGCAGGTCCATGCGCGATTCGCGCTTGGCAAAGCGGTCGATCACCTTGTACGTCCACTGATCGCCCACCACAAACTGGCGGTCCAGTGGCTCGGCGCCGTCAAAGCCGGGCACGGCGGCCACCCGGTCCTGGCTGATCGGGGTGTACTGGGCCAGCGTCATCATGGGCACCGGCGGCGCCATCTGCAGCCGCTGCGCCGTGGCCAGCAGCTCGGCCTCCAAGGCGGTGGGCACCACCTCGACGGTGGACACGGTGCGGCCGGCCGACGCTATCTGACCCTGGGCCAGGGGTGTCATGGGCGCCTGGGCCACAGCCTGTTGGCGCGCGGCGGTTTCGCGGGCCTGGCGTTCACGTTGGGCGTTTTCGGCCAACTGCTCCACACGCCGCCGCTCCTCGGCGCGGCGCGTTTCCAGTGCGGCCTGTTGAGACTGGGCCTGCTGCTGCGCGTCCCGCTGGCGCTGGGCTTCCGCCTCGCGGGCGGCGCTCAGCTGTTGCTGCACCAGGGCGGCGTTTGCCGCCTCTTGTGCCACTCGAGCACGTTGAGCGTCTTCCAGTCCGCGTTGGCGCTGGGCCACCACCACGGCCTCGTCCTGCGCGCGGCGGTGCAGCATGCCATCCAGACGGAACTGGGCCAGCTGCGAGAAATTGCCGTTGGGAAAATCCTGCAGAAAACCCACGAGCGAGGCAATGTCGCCACCGCTTTTGGCGCGGTCCCAGGCGGCCAGCTCGCGCTTGACGTTGTTCTCCAGCGCCTCGGGGTTGATGGCCTCGATCTTGTCAGACGGGTAGAGGTAAAAACTCTGCTCAAGGCTGGTGCTTTCCCATGGCACCTGGCGCCCCAACGATGCCACACGCACGCCCATGCGCACACGCTTGAGCGCATCCTCGATGGACACATAGGGCACGGCCAACTCGCGCAGCAAGGTAGCGGTGTAGAAGCTGTGGTTGCCTTCGCCATCGAAGGCCACCTGCCCCGGCGCGGTGGAAAAGGCCACCAGGGTGTTGGGTGGGGCATCGAACTGGCTCAACCCTTTTTGGGGCAACCGCAGGTCGGCACGGAAGGGGTTGTCGCGGCAGGCGTCCAGCACCAGCACCAGTTGTTTGTCGCGCTCGCGCTTGGCGGTCCCCAGCCGCTTGAGCACATCGGCCAGGTCCACGCTCTGGCCGGGCACGTCCTCAATGCGACGGATGCGCGAATCCACACCCACCAAAAAGTTGCGCCACTCCAGCTGCACCGCGTGGCCGGCATAGTAGAACAAAGCTGTCTTGACACGTGGGTCACGCAAGCGTTCTTCCATGCGCGCCACGGCCGCACGCATGTCGGCCGTGGTGGCGTCCAGCACGAGATCGACGTTGAAACCTGCGGTGGTCAGCAGTTGGCCAATGGCCCGCGCGTCGTTGCCTGGGTTGAGCAACGCCGACGATGCGTAGGCCGCGTTGCCTAGCACGAGGGCGATACGTTCACCGGTGATGGGCAGAACGGGTGGTGCGTTGGCGCGGGAAGGCAAACCCATTCCCAGCACCAGCAGCCACGCCAAGCACCAGTACAACCACCCGGCACGCTGTTGCACCCCATCCCCTGCACGGAATGTGAGCCACCGGAAACCGCCTGAAGCAAAAGGCAAAGTCATCGTCGGACAGCACAGCCGACCCCCACAAAACAGAGGGCGTGCCCATGCGTGGAATTGTCAGACGATCATAAGCAGCGTGTGTTGAGATGTAAAGAATGGTTTTACATGAACATGGGAGTCACCGCCAGCCAGGCTCACACACCCCACACCACCTCGGTGTCTTCGCGCATGCAGTGCTGCAACATCTCGATGAATGGCGCGGTGCGCATGCGCAAGGTCACGCGGTCGGCCGGCTCGGGCAAGGTCTCGTCGCGCTCCTGGGCCTCACGGGCGAGGCGTTCT
>DASUIK010000030.1:0-8934 GCA_036279795.1 Burkholderiaceae bacterium
CGCAAGGCGGGCGCCGCGCCGTGGGCGCCGAACAGCACGGCCTCGGTCTGTTCCGCGTCCACCACCGCCACGATCAACACACCGCCATCAGCCAGGCGCTCGGCCAAGGCGTGGGCGTGGGCGCACACCTCGGCGCCGGCCGCGCGGGCCTCATCGCAACGCATCGCGTCGATATCGTGCATGGCCACGCGCCAGCCGCGTTCACACAGACGCGCCAGCATGGCGCCCCCCATGTTGCCCGCGCCCACCACCCCCACCTGCACCGTTGTGTTCATGTTTGCACCAAGCGCTTGGAGCGCGCGATCGACATCAGGATGCCCAGCCCCGCCCCCAGGGTGACCATGGCCGTGCCACCGTAGCTGATGAAGGGCAAGGGCACGCCCACCACCGGCAAGATGCCGCTGACCATGCCCATGTTGACAAAGGCATAGACGAAAAAGTTGAGCGTGATGGCACCACCCACCAGGCGGGAGAACAGCGAGGGCGCTTCCAGCGCGATGATCAGGCCCCTGGCGATCAGGAAGAGGAAGGCACACAGCAAGGCCACGACACCCATCAGGCCAAACTCTTCGGAGAGGCCGGCGAAGATGAAATCGGTGGTGCGCTCGGGAATGAACTCCAGGTGGGTTTGGGTGCCTTGCATGAAGCCCTTGCCCCAGACGCCCCCCGAGCCGATGGCGATCATGCCCTGGATGATGTGAAACCCTTTGCCCAGGGGGTCCTGTGTGGGGTCCAGCAAGGTGCACACCCGCTGCTTCTGGTAGTCGTGCAGCACCCGCCAGTCGATGTCTGGCTGGCACCAGGCATCGCCCATGGTCACCAGTACCGCAATGCCCACGGCGCCCAGCAACACGGGCGGCAGGATGAGCTTCCAGCTCAGGCCCGCGAAATAGATGATCCACAAACCCGAAGCCAGCACCAGCAGCGACGTGCCCAGATCAGGCTGTTTGATGATCAATCCCACCGGCACCACCAGCAGAACGCCAGCGGCCAAAAAGTCCAAAGGCCGCAGTTGCCCCTCCCGGCGCTGAAACCACCAGCCCAACATGAGGGGCATGGCGATCTTCATCAGCTCGCTGGGCTGGATGACGGTGAGCTGCACGTCCAGCCAGCGCGTGGCCCCCTTGCGCGTGATGCCGAACAGCGCCACCGCCACCAGCAGCAACACACCCGCCAGGTACATGGGCACGGCCAAGGCCATCAATCGCTGCGGCGGCACCTGTGCCACGGTGAACAACACCGCACCAGCGATCAGCATGTTGCGGCCATGGTCCACGAACCGGGTGCCATGGTCAAAGCCGACGGAATACATCACCGTGAGGCCCATGCCTGCCAGCAACGCCACCGCCAGCGCCAAAGGGAGGTCGAACCCCTGGAACACGGGCACCAAGCGCTGCCACAAGGAAGGTTTGTCAAATACAACGGCCATGGGGGTGAATTATCCTCGGGCCATGTCCGTCACCTCGCCCCGCCCGCCCGCCACCCACGTGCTTTACCTGCACGGATTTCGCTCGTCACCCCAATCGGCCAAGGCCCGACAGATGGCCGAACGTGTGGCACTGGCACACCCAGGCGTGCACTGGTGGTGCCCGCAGCTGCCGCCCTCGCCCACCGCCGCCATGGCCTTGGTGATGGACGGTATCCGCGACTGGCCGCGCGACCAGATGGCGGTGGTGGGCTCGTCGCTGGGCGGGTTCTACGCCCGCTGGTTGCATGCACAGCTGCGTTGCCGCGTGGCCCTGCTCAACCCAGCCATCCAGCCCGCGCGTGACCTGGCCAAACACATCGGCGAACAAAGCACCTGGCAAAACCCCGAGGAGCGCTTTTTCTTTGAACCTGGCTTTGTGACCGAGCTTCAAGCCCAGCAGGACGCCATCACCTTGCCCCTGCGGGACGCGTTTGCGCTCATCGCCATGGGCGACGAGGTGCTGGACTGGCGCGAGATGGTGGGCGGCTGTGTGGGCGCCCACATCCGCCTGCTGCCCGGCGGCGACCATGCCCTGAGCGACTTCGACCAGCACATGGGTGAGGTCCTGCACTTTCTCGATGTCGCCTGAACGGGCAGCCCCATGGCCAAAGACAAAACCCTTTACACCTGCAACGAATGTGGCGGCAGCAGCCCGCGCTGGCTGGGCAAGTGCCCCCACTGCAACGCCTGGAACACCTTGGTGGAATCGGTGGCCGAGCCGGCGGCCGGCACCAAAAACCGCTTTGCCGCGCTCGCGCCCACGGCGCAGATCGCGGTGTTGTCGGAGATCGAAGCCAGCGACGTGGACCGCAGCCCCACCGGCCTGGACGAGCTGGACCGGGTGCTGGGCGGCGGCATCGTGGAAGGCGGTGTGGTGCTCATCGGCGGTGATCCGGGCATCGGCAAATCCACCCTGCTGCTGCAGGCGCTGGACGCCCTGCAACGCGCCGGCTTGAGCACGCTCTACGTCACCGGTGAAGAAAGTGGCGCCCAGGTGGCACTGCGTTCGCGCCGGCTGGGCCTGAACCAAAGCCAGGTCAAGGTGCTGGCCGAGATCCAGCTCGAAAAAATCCTGCACACGCTGCAAGCGCAAAAACCCGCCATCGCGGTCATCGACTCCATCCAGACCGTCTACTCCGACCAGCTCACCTCAGCGCCCGGCTCGGTGGCGCAGGTGCGCGAATGTGCCGCTCACCTCACCCGCGCCGCCAAAGCCAGCGGCACCGCCATCGTGCTGGTGGGCCACGTGACCAAAGAAGGCGCCCTCGCCGGCCCACGCGTGCTGGAGCACATGGTGGACACGGTGCTCTATTTCGAGGGCGACACCCACAGCAGCTTCCGCCTGGTGCGCGCCATCAAAAACCGCTTTGGCGCGGTCAATGAGATTGGCGTGTTTGCCATGACCGAAAAAGGCCTCAAGGGCGTGAGCAACCCCAGCGCCATCTTCTTGAGCCAACACACCGAACCCGTGCCGGGCAGCTGTGTGATGGTGACGCTGGAGGGCACCCGGCCCATGCTGGTGGAAATCCAGGCGCTGGTGGACACCGGCGGCCCCTCACCCCGGCGCCTGAGTGTGGGCCTCGACCGCGACCGCCTGGCCATGCTGTTGGCGGTGCTGCACCGCCACGCCGGTGTGGCCTGCATGGATCAGGATGTGTTTGTCAACGCGGTGGGCGGCGTGCGCATCACCGAACCCGCCGCCGATTTGGCCGTGATGTTGTCCATCACCAGCAGTCTGCGCGGCAAAGCCCTGCCCAAAGGCTTCATTGCCTTTGGCGAAGTGGGCCTGGCCGGCGAGGTTCGCCCGGCCCCGCGCGGCCAGGAGCGCCTGAAAGAAGCCGCCAAACTGGGCTTTTCGGTGGCCGTGGTGCCCAAGGCCAACGCGCCCAAGGCCAGCGACAAAGCCATGATGGCCGCCCTGAGTGGCATGACCATCCACGCGGTGGAGCGGATCGAGGACGCGCTGGAGGTGGTGCGGGGTTTTTGATACCGCCACACCCCGCCCGGTAAACTTGGCCCCTTCCCAGACCGACCCCGAAAGCCCCTTTTGTTTGCATTGTTCGAAGAAGCCGGCAAGTTCCTGACCGGCCGTGTGTTGTCTGAAGCCGAAAGCTCGCTGCAGGTGGAGCTGGACTCGGGCAAACGCGTCAAAGTCAAGGCCGCCAACACGCTGCTCAAGTTCGAGAAGCCGGCGCCGGCCGCGCTGCTGGCGTCTGCGCAGGCGCTGGCCGATGGCATGGAGGCCGACCTGGCCTGGGAATTCGCGCCCGAGGACGAATTCGGCTTTGCCGATCTGGCCGCCGTGTATTTCAGCGATCCGCCCACGGTGGACCAGCAGGTCGCCGCGCTGCTCAAGCTGTCCGAGGTGCCGCACTACTTCCGCCGCGCTGGCAAGGGCCGCTTCAAGAAGGCCTCGGCCGAGATCGTGCAGCAGGCGCTGGCCGCGATCGAGAAGAAAAAGCTGGTGCAGGCGCAGATTGATGGGTGGGCGGCCGAATTGGCGTCAGGCCAGTGCCCCGCAGCCGTGCGCGAACAGCTTTACAAGATCCTGTTCAAGCCCGACAAGAACGCGCCCGAATACAAAGCCGTGGCCGAGGCCACACGCCAGACCCACCTGGCGCCGCTGGCCTTGCTGGAAAAAGTGGGGGCCATCAGCAGCGCCTACCAGTTCCACTGGCAGCGTTTCCTGTTCGAATTCTTCCCGCGTGGCACGGGCTTTCCCGCGCTGCAAGCGCCGCCGGTGGAGGGCGAGCTGCCATTGGCTGCCGTGCAGGCTTTCTCCATCGACGACTCGCACACCACGGAAATCGACGACGCGCTGTCGGTGCAGGGCCTCGGCAGCGGCACGGTCACGCTGGGCATCCACATCGCAGCGCCCGGCCTGGCCATTGCGCCTGGTGGCCCGCTGGACCAGGTCGCCCGCACGCGCCTGTCCACCGTCTACATGCCCGGCCACAAGATCACCATGCTGCCCGACGCTGTGGTCCAGGCCTACACGCTGGACGAAGGGCGCGATTGCCCGGCGGTGTCGCTCTACGTCACCATCGACGAAGCCACGCTGGCCTTCACCGCCAGCGAAACCAAGCTGGAGCGCGTGCCCATCGCACACAACCTGCGCCACGACAAGCTGGACGACCTGATCACGCCCGAATGGCTGGCTGGTGAAACGAATACCGCCGCCGCTCCTGAGCTGACCGCCCTGCAACCCCAACTGGCGTTTTTGTGGCGCCTGTCCCAGCACCTCAAGGCACAGCGCGAGGTGGTGCGCGGCAAGCCCGAAACCTTCAACCGCCCTGACTACAGCTTCAAGCTGGCCGATGCGACGGGCGACGAGCCGCAAGGCGATGAAACGGTGCTGATCAGCACCCGCAAACGCGGCGCGCCGCTGGACCTGATGGTGGCGGAGGCCATGATCGTGGCGAACAGCACCTGGGGCCAGTGGCTGGCCGACTGCGGCGTGCCCGGCATCTACCGCAGCCAGCACAGCCTGGCGCCCGGCGTGAAGGTGCGCATGGGCACCAAGGCACAGCCGCACGCGGGCATCGGTGTCAAGTGCTACGCGTGGAGCACCTCGCCCCTGCGCCGCTACACCGACCTGGTGAACCAGTGGCAGATCATCGCCTGCGCCCGCCACGGCAAGACCGCCGCGCTGGCCGCGCCCTTCAAGCCCAAGGACGCCGACCTGTTCTCCATCATCAGCGCGTTTGACGGCGCCTACAGCGCCTACAACCAGTTCCAGGGTGGCATGGAACGCTACTGGACCCTGAAACACCTGCAGCAAACCGGCACCACCGAACTGACCGCCACCGTGATGAAGGATGGCCTGGTGCGTGCCGACACGCTGCCGCTGGTGCTGCAGGTGATGGGCGCCGATGGCCTGCCGCGTGGCGCCCACGTGCGCGTGCGCCTGGGTGCGATGGACCTGATTTCGCTGGACGTGGGCGGCACCGTCATCGAGCGCCTGGACCAGCCGGTGGAAGACCTGGCCGAGGACGAGGGCGACGACGAACTGGCGGCCCCACTGGCCATTGCCGTTGATATGGACGCCGACGCGTCCACACCCGCGCCCACCGCCGACACGGATAATCCGGCCTCGTGAAAACCCCCGCCGCGTTCAGCCCCCTCCAGATCGCCCTGGGCGTGTCGGTGGCCGTGCACGCGGCGCTGTTGACGGTGCGTTTCGTCAACCCCGAGGCCTTCAACCGCGTGTTCCAGGACACACCGCTGGAAGTGGTGCTGGTCAACGCCCGCAGCGAGGACAAGCCGGACAAGGCGCAGGCCATCGCCCAAGCCAACCTCACCGGCGGCGGTGAAGCCGAACGCGGCCGCGCCACCTCGCCCCTGCCGCCATCCGCCCAGGCCCGCCTGGGCGACCCGGTGGAGGAAGAAGAAAAACGCATCGAGGCGATGAAGGAACAGCAGAACCGCATGCTGGCCCAGATTCGCAAGCAGCTCGCCAGCTACCGCGTGAACGAGACGCCGGAAAACCGGCGCACACCCGAAGAGCAGGAGCGCGAAGAGCGCCGCCTGGCCCTGGTGAAGGTGCTGGCCGAGATCGAGCGCCGCGTCAACGAGGAAAACGCCCGCCCCAAGAAGCGCTACATCAGCCCGGCCACGCGCGAGGCGGTGTACGCCGTGTACTACGACGAACTGCGCCGCAAGATCGAGGAACGCGGCACGGTCCAGTTCCCGGAGGCTGGTGGGCGCAAGCTCTACGGCGAGTTGACCATGGTGATCACGGTCAATTTCGACGGCCGCGTGCTGGCCACCGAGGTGGTGGAAAGCTCGCGCCAGCGGGCGCTGGATGCGCGCGCCGAGGCCATCGTCAAAAGCCTGTCCTTCGGCAACTTCAACGCCGCCATGCGCCAGCGCGCCGACCAGATCGTGGTGGTGTCGCGCTTCCGCTTCACACGAGACGAAACGCTGCAGACGCAGCAGATGAGCAACTGAGCCCCATGGACCGTTACGCCGTCGTGGGCCACCCCGTGGCCCACAGCAAATCGCCCGATATCCACGCCCGCTTCGCCGAACTCACCGGCCAGCCCATCAGCTACGGGCGCCTGGAACTGCCCCTGGATGGCTTTGTGAGCGGCATCGAAGCCGCACGCGCGGGTGGGCTGAGCGGCGGCAACGTGACCGTGCCCTTCAAGCTGGAGGCCTTTGCCTGGGCGCAGCACCGCAGCGCACGCGCCGAACTGGCGCAGGCCTGCAACACCTTCTGGTTCGAGGCCGACGGTGTGCACGGCGACAACACCGATGGCATTGGCCTGGTACGCGACATCACCCGCAACGCCGGCGTCGCTCTGCGCGGCGCGCGAGTCCTGCTGGTGGGCGCGGGCGGTGCCGGCGCCGGCGTGCTGGGGCCACTGTTAAGCGAAAGCCCGGCCGAACTGGTGCTGAGCAACCGCACCGTGGCGCGCGCCGAGGAAGTGGTGAGGCGCCACACCGCATGGGCCGGCCAACACGGTACAAAGCTGCAAGCCAGCGGCCTCATGGACGTGGAGGGGGTGTTCGACGTGGTGATCAACGCCACCGCCACCAGCCTGCAAGGCGCCGAGCCGCCGCTGCCCGCCAGTGCCCTGCGCCCGGGCACGCTGGTGGTGGACATGATGTACGGCCCCGCAGCGCAAGCCTTCGCCCACTGGGCACAGGCCCAGGGCGCCACGGTGCGCGACGGCCTGGGCATGCTGGTGGAGCAGGCGGCCGAGGCTTTTTACATCTGGCGCGGCGTGATGCCGCCGGCAGCTCAGGTGCTGGCCGAACGCCGCGCTGCGATGGGCTGACATGCGAACCCTCATGCACTGGCTGGGCTGGCTGCTGGCGGCGCTGCTGGCCCTGCAGCTGTTTTTTGTGTTGCGCATCGCTGCCATGGCGGTGTTCGACCCGCCCAGCACCGCCTTCATGCGCTCGGAGGCCTGGCGCCTGGCGGTGGACCAGCGTGGCCTGCCGCGCTGGCGACAGCAGTGGGTGCCCTACGAAGACATCTCGCCCCACCTCAAACGTGCGGTGATGGCATCGGAAGACGCGGACTTCGTCAACCACCAGGGCGTGGACTGGGACGCCATCGAAACGGCCCGCGAAAAAAACGCCAAGCGTGCGGAGTTGGCCGAAAAACGCGCCGCCCAGGCCAAAGACCCGAGCAAGGTCAAACCGCCCAAGGTGGTGGGCGGCTCCACCATCACCCAGCAGTTGGCCAAGAACCTGCTGCTCTCGGGCGAGCGCAACCTGCTGCGCAAGGGCCAGGAGTTCGTGCTCACGCTGACGCTGGAGCTGCTGCTGGACAAACGCCGCATCCTGGAGATCTACCTCAACAGCGTCGAGTGGGGCGAAGGCGTGTTCGGCGCCGAAGCCGCCGCGCAACGCTACTTCCGTAAAACCGCCAAGTCACTGAGCCCCAACGAAGCCGCCCGCCTGGCGGTGATGCTGCCCAGCCCCAAATTCTTCGAGACCCGACCGGGCTCCCCCTACCTGGCCGGCCGAGCGGCCACCATCAGCGCGCGCATGGGCGCGGTGCAGGCCCCATGAGGCGGCGACCATGATGGCACGGGTGTTTGGTTGGCTGTTGCTGGGTTTCATCCGCCTGCTCACCGGTGCCCAGGCGCGGTGGTTTGGCTGCCCACCCAAGGCCGAGCAGCGCATCTACTTTGCCAACCACCAGAGCCACGCCGACCTGGTGCTGATCTGGGCCGCCCTGCCCAAAGAGCTGCGGGGCATCACCCGCCCCATCGCGGCCAAGGACTACTGGACCACCAGCCCCCTCAAGCGTTGGATCACCACCGAGGTGTTCAACGCCATTTACGTGGACCGCCAGAAGCAGGTGGGGCCGGACGGCGAGGTGGTGGACCCGCTGGAGCCCTTGATCGACGCCCTGGCCAAGGGTGACTCCATCATCCTGTTCCCCGAAGGCACGCGCGGCCACCAGGAAGACCCACAAGCCTTCAAATCCGGGCTGTACAACCTGGCCCAACGGTTCCCCGACGTGGTGCTGGTGCCCAGCTGGATCCACAACGTGCAGCGCGTCATGCCCAAGGGCGAGGTGGTGCCGGTGCCGGTGCTGTGCTCGGTGACCTTCGGTGCGCCGATCCGGATCGAGCCCGGCGAGGACCGGGCGGCCTTCCTGACCCGGGCCCGCGCCGCCGTCATGGCCTTGCGCGACGTCTGATGCCAGAGACCCCAACATGACCAGCTTCTTGCGCAGCCTGAGCATCAACCAGCAGATCAGCCTGCTGTTTGTGCTGCTGTTCGGCCTGCTGGCCCTGGCCAGCGTGGTGGGGCTGCTGCTGTCGCTGCGCGAGCGGCGCCAGACCGACGCCGGCCACGACGCCCGCCTGCGCGACATGCGCGACAACCGCCAGCTGCTCAACGTGTCCTGGATCATGGCCACGGTGTTCTGGCTGGGCTGGGCGGCCGGCGACGGCGTGGCCACCGTGCTGTTCGGCCTGCTGTCCTTTTTTGCGCTGCGCGAG
>DASUIK010000031.1:0-2575 GCA_036279795.1 Burkholderiaceae bacterium
TGGGCCACGTGCACGTGGAAGTGACCGCCCAGCAGTGGTTGCTTGAGCAACCGGGGCAGCAGCTTGTAGGCCAGCAGCGTGACCACCACCGCACCACCCATCACCAGCATCAGGCCGAAATCGGCAAAGCGCAGAAAGCTCAGCACCACCTCTGGTTTCACCATGGTGGACAGTGCCAGCCCAAAGCCAAACAACACGCCCGCTGCCAGCACCGCCAGCAACCGGCCCAGGGCCATCTGCTGCGCGTTCATGGCAGCCACCTCGCCACCAGGTTGGCGGTGATGAAGGCCGTGGCCATGAAGGTGAGCACCGCCACCAGCGAGGGCCATTGCAGCGAACCCAGGCCACAGATGCCGTGGCCCGAGGTGCAGCCATTGCCCAGGCGCGCGCCATAGCCCACCAGAAAACCGCCCACCACCAACTGCCACACCGGCACGCTGGTGCTGCCGGGCGTGCCGTCGCCCAGCGCCAGCCACCACAGCAGCGCGCCCAGCACCAGGCCGGCCGCATACACCAGGCGCCAAAGGCGCGAATCGGTGTAGCGTGTCTGCTGAAAGTAGGGGCGCCGCACCACGTAAGACCAGGTGCTGGAGAACACGCTGCTCATGCCGCCCACCAGTCCGGTGAACACAAACAGCAGCGCCACACCTGTACCAATGAACACGCCGCCCAGCAGGTAGTGCTGCCAGCCGAGGGGGAAGAGATTGAGTGTCGTTTCCATGGATGTGATTATCCGTTCGCCTGCCATACCCATACCCCCTGCAGTTGCAGGAGGCGTTGCCAGTCCAGCAGGTCGGGGTGGGTCAGTGTGCTGCCTGGTACGAGCAAGCCGCTGTGCAGGTGCAGTGCTTCGCCGTTGAAGGGGTGCGTCAGCTGCAGCGACTGTGCGTGCAGCCACAGCCGTTGCTGGCCCAGTTGTTGTGCCCACCAGCGGTTGAGCGGGCCTTTGCCGTGGGTGGCATCGCCAATGATGGGGTGGGCCAGGTGTTTGAGGTGGCGGCGGATCTGGTGGCGCCGCCCCGTGAGCGGTGTGGCCTCCATCAGCGAGGCGCGCGTGGTGGGATGCCGCGTGTCGGCTGCCACCGGCCATTCCAGGCAGGCCAGGCGCTTGAAGTCGGTCTGGGCGGGCTGCACAGGGGCGTCGGGTGGCGCATCGTCGGGGCGCAGGGCGTGGTCCACGTGCGCTGCTTCGGGCGCCCAGCCGCGCACCAGGGCCAGGTAACGCTTGAGCACCGTGTGCTGCTCAAAGGCCTGGGCGAGTCGGCGTGCGGCTTCCGGGTGCAGAGCCATCAGCAGCACGCCGCAGGTGCCTTTGTCGAGCCGGTGCACGGGGTACACCAGTTGCCCCAGTTGGTCGCGCAGGGTTTGCAGCACAAAGCGGGTTTCGCCCGCGTCCAGCCCGGTGCGGTGCACCAGCCAGCCGGCGGGCTTGTGCACCGCCACCAGGTGTTCGTCGCGCCAGAGCACGGTCAAGGGGTTGTTCATGGTCAAAAGCAAGGGACTGCCCACGATTTGAGCACGCCCCGCCAGCCCAATGTTGGCGCGGCCTCGCGCAGATGTCCCCGTGCTTTTCCACAGCTCCGTTCACAGTCTGTGGGTACAACTTGGAGGGCCGGATGGCGGTCGGCTAGCATGGCCGCATGACTGTCCACTTTGAATCGCTCCCCCAGCCCGCGTTGTACCTCGAAGCCTTTGGTCTGCCGGCGCCCGCCGAGGCACCGCCGCGCGACATGTGGCCGCGCAAGCCCGGTGTGTTCATCCGCAAGGCGGCTGGCGAAGGCGACGCCCTGGGGCGCGAACTGGTGGCCGGGCAATTTGGCTTGGTGCCGCCGTGGGTCAAGTCGGCGTCGGACGCCAAGTTGCGCTCGCCCAAATTGGTGACCGCACGCGCCGAGACGGTCACCACCTCCAAGAACTTTCGCGATGCCTGGCTCAAGGGCCAGCGCTGCATCGTGCCCATGATGGCGTTTTTTGAAGATGACTTGCGCAGTGGCAAACCGGTGCCCACCCGCATTGCCCGCGTGGATGGCCAACCCATGGGCCTGGCCGGTTTGTGGGAGCACTGGGCCGGTGCCGACGGGGCACAGATCATCAGCTTCACACTGCTCACCCTCAACGCCAACAACCACGCGCTGATGCACCGCTACCAGCACCCCGGCAGTGAAAAACGCATGCCAGTGATTTTGGGCGAGGGCGCTTATGACGCCTGGCTCAATGTGGCGCACCCCGAGAAGGCGCGCGAGTTCATGCGTGCCTATGCCGCCAATTGGTTGACGGCGAACCCGGTGGAGAAAAAGTAGCCACCACGTGTCGGCGCTACAGCGTCTGCCGGTAGCGCTCCAACATCTGCGCCTGGGTTTCGAACACCGCGTCGGCGCCCATGCGGTCGCCCACCTGGTCGCGCAGCATCTCGCCCATGCTCGGCAGCACTGCTCGGTCCACGTGGCGGCTCGCGTCCCACAGGGCCGAGCGCATCAAGGCCTTGGCGCAGTGCAGGTAGGCGGCCTGCACCGTCACCCGTATCACCAGCTTGGGTTCGCGGCGTTCGTCGGTGCACAGCGCGCGGTCGGCTTCA
>DASUIK010000032.1:0-29355 GCA_036279795.1 Burkholderiaceae bacterium
CCCGTGCCACCGGCGATGTCGAGCACGCGGTCACCCGGTTGCGGGTTGGCCACGGTGACCGTGTAGTGTTTCCAGGCCCGGTGCAGGCCAGCCGACATCAGGTCGTTCATCACGTCGTAACGCGACGCGACCGCGTCGAAAACGCCGCGCACGTGCTTGGCCTTGTCGCGCTCGTCGACAGTCTTAAAGCCGAAATGGGTGGTGGACATAGATATTGATGTTAGAGCACCACACCGGTGCAAACATCAAAACCAGCGTAGCGCAACGGGGCAATGGCCCCAAAAAAGCCCAACAAACATGCGGCCGTGCGCCCCAAAACGGGCCACAGCCCGCATGCTCAGTGGTGTGAGCCGCAGGCGTGCCCGGCTTTTTCAGGCATGGGCGCGTCGCGGTCCACGCCAGCAGCGGCCAAGCGGGCGTTGTAATCAACCCACAACTCGGTCTCTTTCGATCCCAGGAAGTACAGGTAATCCCAAGAGAAGATGCCGCTGTCATGGCCATCGCTGAAGGTGGGCTGGACAGCGTAGTTGCCCACGGGCTCCAGCGCCATGACCGCCACCTCACGTTTGCCGGTCTGCAGCACCTCCTGGCCTGGACCGTGGCCCTGCACCTCGGCCGATGGGGAATAGACCCGCATCAGCTCGAACGGGATCCGGAAGGTCTTACCGTCCGAAAACCCCACCTCCAACACCCGCGATTTGTTGTGCAGGGTGATGGATTCGGGGCTGGGTGTGTCTTGGGTCAGGCCGGCCATGGGGTTGTCTCCGGGTTCAGTAAAAGTTGGCCACCAGCGCCTGGTCGAGCGCCGGCAGCTTGCTGCTCAGCGCGGCCAGTGCCGCAGGCAACGGTTCGCGTTGTGCTGGCGCCCAGATGGGCGCAGGGAAATGGCTGTCGCCTTCAAAACGCGCAATCAAGTGCCAATGCAGGTGCGGCACCATGTTGCCCAGTGCCGCCAAGTTGATCTTGGTCGGGGAGAGGTGCTGGCGCATCAGGCGCTCCACCCGGGTCACGGCATCGAGGCATTCGCGTCGTTCGGCGTCGCTCAGGTCAGACAGCTCGGCCACATGGGCGTTCCACACCACGCGGTAGAACGCGGGATAGGCCGGTGTGTCCGTGGCGCGGATCAGGCGCCAGTTCGGCGCCCGGTGCAGCAGCAGGCCACCGTCGGTGTCACACAACACGCAGGCGGCCATGGTCAGACCAGCACCCGTTCGATGCCACCGGCGTTGGCGCGGGCCACGTACTCGGGCATCCAGTTTTCGCCCAGGATCTTGCGCGCCATCTCGACCACGATGTAGTCGGCTTCAAGCAAACCGTTCTGCAAGTCGTCGCCGTAGCGGCTCAGGCCTTGCAGGCAGCTGGGGCAGCTGGTGAGGATTTTGAGGTCGGCCTTGGCATCGAGGCCCGCCTGCTCGCGCAGCGCGGTTTCGTTCTTGCGCAGCTCCTCTTCCTTGCGGAAACGCACCTGGGTGGAGATGTCGGGGCGCGTGACACCCAGCGTGCCCGACTCGCCGCAGCAGCGCGCACTCTGAAGTACATCGGGACCCATCAGCGCCTTCACCGTCTTGAGCGGCTCCTGCAGCTTCATGGGCGTGTGGCAGGGGTCGTGGTAAAGGTAGGCGCCCTTGTTGTCGAGAACAATGCCCTTCTCCAGCAGGTACTCGTGGATGTCGATGATGCGGCAGCCGGGGAAGATCTTGTCAAACTCGTAGCCCTGCAACTGGTCGTAGCAGGTGCCACAGCTCACCACCACGGTCTTGATGTCCAGGTAGTTCAGTGTGTTGGCCACGCGGTGGAAGAGCACCCGGTTGTCGGTGATCATCTTCTCGGCCTTGTCGAACTGGCCGCTGCCACGCTGCGGGTAGCCGCAGCAGAGGTACCCGGGCGGCAGCACCGTCTGCACACCCGCGTGCCACAACATGGCCTGCGTGGCAAGGCCGACCTGGCTGAACAGACGCTCGGAGCCGCACCCAGGGAAATAGAACACCGCTTCCGTCTCGGCCGTGGTGGCCTGCGGGTTGCGGATGATGGGCACGTAGTCCTTGTCCTCAATGTCCAGCAGAGCGCGCGCGGTCTTCTTGGGCAGGTTACCCGGCATCTTCTTGTTGATGAAGTGAATGATCTGCTCCTTGATCGGAGCAGGCCCCACCGTGGCCGGCGGCGCGCTGGTCTGTTTGCGTGCGGCGAGCTTGAGCACATCGTGCGCGATGCGCTGCGCCTTCATGCCCAGGCCCACCATGCCGGCGCGCGCCAACTTGATGGTTTCAGGGTTGGTGGCGTTGAGCATGAACATGGCCGCAGCATTGCCTGGGCGGAAGCTCTTCTTGCCCATCTTGCGCAGCAGGTTGCGCATGTTCATGGTGACGTCGCCGAAGTCGATCTTGACCGGGCATGGCGTCAAGCACTTGTGGCAGACCGTGCAGTGGTCGGCCACGTCCTCAAACTCTTCCCAGTGCTTGATGCTGATGCCCCGGCGCGTCTGCTCCTCGTACAAGAAGGCCTCTACCAGCAGCGAGGTGGCCAGGATCTTGTTGCGCGGACTGTAGAGCAGGTTGGCGCGAGGCACGTGGGTGGCGCACACCGGCTTGCACTTGCCGCAACGCAGGCAATCTTTCACGCTGTCGGCGATGGCGCCGATGTCGCTCTGCTGCATGATCAGCGACTCGTGACCCATGAGGCCAAAGCTGGGCGTGTACGCCTGGCTGAGGTCGGCCATGCGCACGTCGCCTTGCTCGGCGTTGCGCAGCAGCTTGCCCTTGTTGAAACGGCCTTCCGGATCAACCCGTTTTTTGTAATCCGCAAAGGGCGCGAGTTCGTCGTCGGAGAGGAACTCCAGCTTGGTGATGCCAATGCCGTGTTCGCCCGAGATCACGCCATCCAGACTGCGCGCCAGCACCATGATGCGGGCCACCGCCTCGTGGGCGGTCTGCAGCATCTCGTAATCGTCGCTGTTCACAGGGATGTTGGTGTGCACGTTGCCATCGCCCGCGTGCATGTGCAGGGCCACCCAGACGCGGCCCTTGAGCACGCGCTTGTGGATGGCCTGGCATTCGGCCAGGATGGGGCCAAAGGCAGCACCGGTGAATATCTGCTGGAGCGGCCCGCGGATTTGGGTTTTCCAGCTCGCGCGCAGCGAATGGTCCTGCAGCTGCGGGAACAGGGTGTCCACATCGCGCAGCCAGCCGGCCCAGAGCGCACGCACCTCACGCACCAGGGTCAGGGCCTGCTGCACGCGGTCTTCCAACAACTCGGCGTTGGGCAGTTCGCTGGCGTCGTCGGTCTTGCCCAGGGGCAAAGAGCCCTTGGCAAAGAAATTTTCCAGCGCCTCGCACAGCTTGAGCTTGTTGCGCAGCGACAGCTCGATGTTGATGCGCTCGATGCCCAGGGTGTACTCGCCCATGCGCGGCAGCGGGATCACCACATCCTCGTTGATCTTGAAGGCGTTGGTGTGCTTGCTGATGGCGGCGGTGCGCTTGCGGTCCAGCCAGAATTTCTTGCGCGCTTCGTAGCTGATGGCGATGAAGCCTTCACCGCTGCGGCCATTGGCCAGGCGAATCACCTCGCTGGTGGCACGCGCCACAGCGTCGGCGTCGTCGCCCACGATGTCGCCGATCAACACCATCTTGGGCAGGGTGCCGCGTTTGCTCTTGGTGGCGTAGCCCACCGCCTTGAGGTAGCGGTCGTCCAGGTGCTCCAGGCCGGCCAGCAAAGTGCCACTGCGCTTTTGCTCGGCAAACATGAAGTCCTTGATCTCGACGATCGAAGGCACGCCGTCTTTGGGGTTGCCGAAGAACTCCAGGCACACGGTGCGGGTGTGCTCGGGCATGCGGTGCACCACCCAGCGGCAGCTGGTGATGAGGCCGTCGCAGCCCTCTTTCTGAATGCCCGGCAGACCACTCAAAAACTTGTCCGTCACGTCCTTGCCCAGGCCTTCCTTGCGGAAAGTCTTGCCCGGGATGTCCAGACGTTCGGTGCGCACCGGCGTTTTGCCATCGGCCTCGAAGTACTTCAGCTCGAAGCAGGCCACCTCAGCGTCGTGGATCTTGCCCAGGTTGTGGTCCAGGCGCGTGACCTCCAGCCACTGCGCCTGCGGCGTGACCATGCGCCAGCTCACCAGGTTGTCCAGCGCCGTGCCCCACAGCACGGCCTTTTTGCCGCCCGCGTTCATGGCCACGTTGCCGCCCACACACGAGGCTTCGGCCGAGGTCGGATCGACCGCGAACACAAACCCCGCCCGCTCGGCCGCGTCGGCCACGCGTTGCGTGACCACGCCGGCTTCGGTCCAGATGGTGGGCACCGGCTGGGCATGGCCCGGAATAGCCACATGCTCCACCTCGGTCATCGCCTCCAGCTTCTCGGTGTTGATGACCACACTTTTCCAGGTCAGCGGGATGGCGCCGCCGGTGTAACCGGTACCGCCGCCACGCGGGATGATGGTCAGCCCCAGCGAAATGCAGCCCTGGACCAGGCGCGCCATTTCGGCTTCCGTGTCCGGGCACAACACCACAAAGGGGTACTCTACACGCCAGTCGGTGGCGTCCGTCACGTGGCTCACACGCGAAAGCCCGTCAAACTTGACGTTGTCCTTGGCGGTGAGGCGACGCAGTTCGCGCACCACACGCTGGCGCAGCACGGCCATCTCATCGAAATGGCGGGCAAAGGTTTCGATGGCGGCACTGGCCGCGCTCGCCAGCTCCACCACCAGCGCGTCGCGGGCCGGATCGTCTTGGGGCCGGCGACGCTTTTGCACCTCGGCCAGACGGTGGTGCAAGGCATCCACCAGCAAGCGGCGGCGCTTGGGGTTGTCCAGCAGGTCGTCTTGCAGATAGGGGTTGCGTTGCACCACCCAGATGTCACCCAACACCTCGTACAACATGCGTGCCGAGCGCCCGGTGCGGCGCTCCTGGCGCAGCTGGTTGAGCACCTCCCAGGCGCGGGAGCCCAGCAACCGGACCACGATCTCGCGGTCGGAGAACGAGGTGTAGTTGTAGGGGATCTCGCGCAGACGCGGCGCTTCCGTGGTCACATCGACCAGGACCTCGGGCAGATAGGGAGCGTTCATGGGGCAAAAGCTGGGGCGGCTGGCGCGACCGCCCGGCGTGACAGGGCCGCAAATGTTACCGCAGCGCAGCATGCACCTGCTGGCCTCATGGAAACCCCGGCTTGTCACACAAGTGAAATGCCAGTGCAATACGTTTCACAAAAATGCCACATGTGATCGCTACCATGCGCACCTGTGTTTACGCAATGTCTTTTGGAGAACCCATGACGACGACTTTCTCCCGCCTCACCCTGGCGGTCGCACTTGGTCTGAGCACCGCTGCTGCCCACGCACAAACCGAAATCCAATGGTGGCACTCGATGGGCGGTGCCCTGGGTGAATGGGTGAACGACCTGGCCAAGGACTTCAACGCCAGCCAGAAGGACTACAAGATCGTGCCCACCTTCAAGGGCAGCTACGACGAGTCGATGACCGCCGCGATCGCCGCCTTCCGCGCCGGCAACGCACCCCACGTGCTGCAGGTGTTCGAGGTGGGCACCGCCACCATGATGGCCAGCAAGGGCGCGATCGTGCCGGTGGCAGAGGTCATGAAAAAAGCCGGCGTGACGTTTGACGCCAACGCCTACGTGCCCGCTGTGTCTGGCTACTACACCGCCCCCAACGGCCAGATGCTGAGCTTCCCCTTCAACAGCTCGACCCCGGTGTTCCATTACAACAAGGACGCCTTCAAGGCCGCTGGCCTGGACCCCGAGAAGCCACCCACCACCTGGCCCGAAGTGGCCCTGGCCGCTGCAAAGCTCAAGGCATCCGGCCACAAGTGCCCGTTCACCACCAGTTGGATCAGCTGGACGCAGCTGGAAAGCTTCTCGGCCTGGCACAACGTGTTGTTCGCCACCAAGAACAACGGTTTTGGTGGCCTGGACACCCGACTGGCCTTCGACACCCCACTGCACGTGCGCCACATCGAGAACCTGGCCAACATGGCCAAACAGGGCCTGTTCGTCTACAAAGGCCGGGGCAACGCGGCCGACGCCACCTTTGTCTCGGGCGAATGCGCCATGGCCACGGGCTCGTCAGCGCTGTACGGCAACGTGACCCGCAACGGCAAGTTCGGCTACGGCATCGGCACCCTGCCCTACTACCCCGACGTGCCGGGCGCACCGCAGAACACCGTGATCGGCGGCGCCAGCCTGTGGGTCATGGCGGGCAAGAAGGCCGAGGAATACAAGGGCGTGGCCCAATTCTTCGCCCACCTGTCCAAGCCTGAAGTGGCGGCCGCCAGCCACCAGCGCACCGGCTACCTGCCGGTGACCAAGGCCTCGTTCGAGATGACCGACAAGGCAGGCTTCTACAAGAAGAACCCCGGCACCGACGTGTCGGTGACCCAGATGATCCGCAAGACCACCGACAAGTCGCGTGGTGTGCGTCTGGGCAACTTTGTTCAAATCCGCACCATCATCGACGAGGAACTCGAAGGCGTGTGGTCGGGCAAGAAGCCGGCCAAGGAAGCCCTGGGCACCGCCATCAAACGGGGCAACGAACAGCTGGAGCGCTTCCAGAAAGCCAACAAGGGCTGATGCCCGCTGGCCCTTGGCCGCGCCGATAACGCGCTCACTTCAACCCTCCCCTGCCAGCCAGGGGAGGGCTTTTTGTATTGGCTGACGCAGAATCACCTCATGGAAAAACGCGTTCGATTCAAATCGTGGTGGCTGCCCTGGCTGCTGGTGGCCCCACAGATGGCGGTGGTGCTGGTGTTCTTTTTCTGGCCCGCCGCACAGGCCCTGTACCAGAGCGTGCTCACGCAGGACGCCTTCGGCACCTCGACCGAATTTGTGGGCTTGGAAAACTTCCAACGCCTGTTCAACGACGAGAGCTATCTGGCTTCGTTCAAGACCACGGCCGTCTTCTCCATCCTCGTGGCCGGTTCCGGCTTGGTGATCGCGTTGCTGCTGGCGGTGATGGCCAACCGCGTGGTGCGCGGCGCCGGCTTTTACAAGACCCTGCTGATCTGGCCTTACGCGGTAGCGCCGGTGGTGGCCGGGGTGTTGTGGCTGCTGATGTTCGCCTCGCCGTACGGGGTGATTGCCTACTTCCTGCGCTGGCTCGGCCTGCCCTGGGACCACCTGCTCAACGCCAACCACGCGATGGCGCTGATCGTGATGGCGGCCGTGTGGAAACAAATCTCCTACAACTTCCTGTTCTTCCTCGCGGGCCTGCAGTCCATCCCGCAGTCGCTGATCGAAGCCGCCACCATTGACGGCGCCTCGCCCTGGCACCGCTTCTGGACCATCGTGTTCCCCCTGCTCTCGCCCACCACCTTCTTCCTGCTGGTGATCAACGTCGTCTACGCCTTTTTCGACACCTTCGCCATCGTTGACGCGGCCACCCACGGTGGCCCCGGAAAAGACACCGCCATCCTCGTCTACAAGGTGTACTACGACGGTTTCAAGGCGCTGGACATGGGGGGCTCAGCGGCGCAATCGGTCATCCTGATGCTGATCGTCGTCGCCCTCACCGTGATCCAGTTCCGGTTCGTCGAAAAGAAAGTCCAATACTGACATGATCGAACGACGTCCTGGCCTGACCTTTCTGGCCCACTTCATCCTCACCCTAGGCGTGCTGGTGGTGGCTTTCCCCGTGTTCATCACCTTCATCGGCTCCACCCAGACGGCCGAGCAGGTGTCCACCAGCAACCCCTTGTCGCTGTGGCCGGGCAGCAACTTCATCGAAAGCTACCGCTTGGCCCTGTTCGGCGGAAAAACCACTGGCGGCTCCACCATCGCGCCGGTCGCGCCCATGCTGTGGGTGAGCTTCGTGAGCGCCATGGTGATCTCCATCGGCAAGATCGCCATCTCGCTGCTGTCGGCCTTTGCCATCGTCTACTTCCGCTTCCCCGCGCGCGGGTTGGTGTTCTGGATGATCTTCGTGACGCTGATGCTGCCGGTGGAGGTGCGCATCGGCCCCACCTACCAGGTGGTGTCTGATCTGGGCATGCTCAACAGCTACGCCGGCCTCACCGTGCCGCTGATCGCGTCCGCCACCGCCACATTCTTGTTCCGGCAGTTTTTCCTCACCGTGCCGGACGAGCTGGTGGAGGCCGCACGCATCGACGGCGCCGGCCCCATGCGCTTTTTCTTCGACGTGCTGCTTCCACTGTCGCGCACCAGCATCGCCGCGCTCTTCGTGATCCAGTTCATCTACGGCTGGAACCAGTACCTGTGGCCACTGCTGGTGACCACCAGCGAGGACATGTACCCCATCGTGCTCGGCATCAAACGGGCCATCTTCGGCGAGGTCTACGTGGAATGGAACGTGGTCATGGCCACTGCCATCCTGGCCATGCTGCCGCCCGCGCTGGTGGTCATGCTGATGCAGAAGTGGTTCGTCAAGGGACTGGTCGATACCGAAAAATAAGACACACACATGGCTTCCATCACACTCAAAAACGTCGTCAAGAAGTACCACCAGGGCAAGCAGTCGCTGCAGGTCATCCATGGTGTCAACGCGGAAATCGCCGACGGCGAGTTCATCGTCATCGTCGGGCCGTCTGGCTGCGGTAAATCCACGCTCTTGCGCATGGTGGCAGGGCTGGAAGAGGTGTCGGGCGGCGACATCATGATCGGCCAGCGGGTCGTCAACGACCTGGAGCCGGCCGAGCGCGACATCGCCATGGTGTTCCAGAACTACGCGCTCTACCCGCACATGAGCGTGTTCGACAACATGGCCTACGGCCTGAAGATCGCCAAGGTCCCGGTCGACGAAATCAAGGCCCGGGTGGACAAGGCCGCAGGCATCCTGGAGCTGGGCCACTTGCTGGAGCGCAAGCCGCGCCAGCTCTCGGGCGGGCAGCGCCAGCGTGTGGCCATGGGCCGCGCCATCGTGCGCCAGCCACAGGTGTTCCTGTTCGATGAACCGCTGTCCAACCTGGATGCCAAACTGCGCGCGCAAACGCGGCTCGAAATCCAGAAGCTGCACCGCGAGCTGGGCATCACCAGCCTGTTCGTGACGCACGACCAGGTGGAGGCCATGACCCTGGCCCAGCGCATGATCGTGATGAACGCCGGCAACATGGAACAGTTCGGCACCCCCGAGGAGGTGTACGCGCGCCCGGCCACCACATTCGTCGCCAGCTTCATGGGCGCGCCACCCATGAATCTGCTCAAGCACGCCCCTGGGGTGCAAAGCGGTGAAATCCTGGGTGTGCGCCCTGAGCACCTGAGCATGGGCACAGACGGCGATGGCTGGAGCGCCCAGGTGGAAACCACCGAGATGCTGGGCGCCGAACGATTGATCTACCTGCGCATAGCCGACGAAGGCCTGATCGTGCGTACCCATGCCGACGAAACACCGCCGGCCATCGGCAGCACGGTGAAGGTGTGGTCGCGCCCCGAGCAGGTGCACCGCTTCAACGCCGAAACCGGACGCCGCATCGACGCATGACCGCTTGGCCCTACCCGCGCTGGATCGCCCATCGGGGCGCCGGCAAGCTCGCACCCGAAAACACGCTGGCAGCCTTCCGCCTGGGTGCAGAACACGGCTACCGCATGGTCGAGTGCGATGTGAAACTCAGCGCCGACGGCGTTCCGTTTTTGCTGCACGACGCCACGCTGGAACGCACCACCAACGGCTTGGGAACGGCGGGCGATTTGAGCTGGGCCGACTTGTCACGGCTGGACGCTGGCAGCTGGCACTCGCGTCGCTTTGCTGGCGAAACCCCGCCCAGCTTCGAGGCCATCTCGCGCTGGTGCCGAGCCAATGGGGTGCTGCTCAACATCGAGATCAAGCCCACGCCGGGCCAGGAGGCCCTCACCGGCGCAGTGGTGGCGAGGGAGGCGGCACGGCTGTGGCACGGCGCCAGCGTCCCGCCGCTGCTGACATCGTTTCGGCCAGAAGCCCTGTACGCCGCACAGGCGACCTCGCCCGAATTGCCTCGCGGCCTGCTGCTCGACACCCTTTGGGACGGATGGCAGACCCACGCCATGGCCTTGGGCGTGGTGGCGCTGGTGTGCAACCACGCCTTGTGGGACGACGGACTGGTGGCCCTTGCGCGCGCCCACGGCTGGCGCATGCTCAGCTACACCGTCAACGACGAGTGGGCCGCTCAGCGCCTGTGGGCACTGGGAACCGACGGCATCATCACCGACCGGGTGGACCTGTTCGTGCCCACCTGAAACACGGTGTCAGGCCCGATGGCGCCAGAAGCTCAGCGTGCCCACGACCAGCACCAGCGCGCCGTAGGTGGCCATCTTGCCGTCGCGGCCAAAATAGACCAGCCCCAGGGCCAGCACCAGCGCCCCACCCAGCGCAGACCACAGAAACAAAGCACGCGCGTGCCGCCAGGCGGTCAAAGACAGGCGCGCACCGGGGTGCAACGCCCAAGACAGCAAGGCCAACAAGGCCGCCAGGCCCAGCGCGGGCGCCAGGAAATGCGCGAGGTGCAACAGTGTGGTCAAGGGGCCCATAGGGTAGCGTTGGGACGAGCAGCGTGAAATTTTATAATCCAGGCCATGACCGTCTGGACCCTGGGCATCAACCACCACACCGCGCCGCTTGATTTGCGCGGGCGGTTCGCGTTCCCGCTGGACCAGATTCCCCACACCCTGCAGCGTTTTCGCCAGGCCCTCGCGCGCGAGCCCGAGGCCACGCTGCTGTCCACCTGCAACCGCACCGAGATCTATTGCTCCACCGATGGCCAGTCAGTGGACCAAGCCATTGCCTGGTTGGCGCAAGCCGGCGGTGTCAGTCCGCACGAGCTGCGCAGCCACGCTTACATCCTGGAAGGTGACGATGCGGCCCGCCACGCCTTCCGTGTGGCCAGTGGCCTGGACAGCATGGTGTTGGGTGAGGCCCAGATCCTGGGTCAACTGAAAGACGCGGTGCGCGCAGCCGACGATGCCGGCGCGCTGGGCACCACGCTGCACCAGCTTTTCCAGCGCTCCTTCGCGGTGGCCAAGCAGGTGCGCAGCTCCACCGAAATCGGCGCGCATTCCATCAGCATGACGGCCGCGGCGGTTCGTCTGGCCGGCCAGCTGTTTGAGGATCTGAAAGACATCAAGGTCCTCTTCGTCGGCGCGGGCGAGATGATCGAGTTGGCCGCCACCCACTTTGCGGCCAAGAACCCCAAGGCGATGGCGATTGCCAACCGCACGCTGGAACGCGGCGAGGCCCTGGCGGGCCGCTTTGGTGCTGAGGTGTTGCGTCTCGCCGACCTGCCCGATCGCCTGCACGAGTACGACGCAGTGGTCAGCTGCACCGCCAGCACCCTGCCCATCATTGGCCTGGGAGCGGTCGAGCGCGCGCTCAAGCGCCGCAAGCACCGTCCCATCTTCATGGTCGATCTCGCGGTGCCGCGTGACATCGAACAAGAGGTCAAAGCCTTGGAGGACGTCTACCTTTACACGGTGGACGACCTGGCCGCCGTGGTGCAGACCGGGCGCGACAACCGCCAGGCCGCTGTGGCACAGGCCGAGGCCATCATCGACGCCGGGGTGCAGAGCTTCATGCACTGGATGGAGCAACGCGACCCCAAGGCGGGCGTGGTGCAACTGATCCAGCAAATCCACCAGCAAACCGACGTTTGGCGCGAGTTGGAACTCGCCCGCGCGCGCAAGCGCATCGCCAAGGGCGACGACGTGGAAGCCGTGCTGGAAGCCCTGGCCAAGGGCCTGACCCAGAAGATGCTGCACGGCACCTTGGCCGAGCTGCACACGGGTGACGCCGAGGCGCGCGAGGCCACGGCCCAGACCGTCTCGCGCCTCTTCCTGCGCGAGCGGTAGATGACCGCGCGCGGCGCGCGCCTGGCAAAAACGCCTCTCCCTGCCACCAACCCGTCATTCGTCATCCGGCCGCGCAGTGGCCCATCATTGAGTCATGAAGCCCTTCCTCCGCGACACCCTTGAACGCCAGCGCCTGCGCCTGCACGAGCTGGACGCGCTCCTGAGTGCGCCCGACGCCACCGGCGACATGGCACGCTTTCGCCAGCTCACCCGCGAACACGCCGAAACCGATGCCCTGGTGCAGGTCTACCTGCGCCACCAGCAGCGCACGCGCGACCTCGCCGCCGCCCAGGCCATGGCCCAGGACGCGGACGCGGACATGGCGGCCATGGCGGCCGAGGAAATCGACAGCGCGCAAGCCGAGCTGGCCGCCCTGGACACCGAACTGCAGTTGATGCTGCTGCCCAAGGACCCGGACGACGAGCGCCACGCGTTCCTGGAAATCCGCGCCGGCACCGGCGGTGATGAGTCGGCCCTGTTTGCAGGCGATCTGGCGCGCATGTACACCCGCTACGCCGACAGCCAGCATTGGCAGGTGGAGGTGGTGAGCGAATCGCCCAGCGAACTCGGTGGCTACAAGGAGCTGGTGCTGCGCATCGTCGGCCACCACGCCTACGGCAAACTGCGCTTCGAGTCGGGTGGCCACCGCGTGCAGCGCGTGCCCGCCACCGAAACCCAGGGGCGCATCCACACCAGCGCCTGCACCGTGGCGGTGATGCCCGAGCCCGACGAAGCAGAAGCCATCAAGCTCAACCCGGCCGACCTGCGCATCGACACCTTCCGCGCCAGCGGGGCCGGTGGCCAGCACATCAACAAGACCGACTCCGCCGTGCGTGTGGTGCACCTGCCCACGGGCATCGTGGCCGAATGCCAGGACGGCCGCAGCCAACACAGCAACAAGGCCAAGGCGCTGCAGGTGCTGCAGGCGCGCATTCAGGAAAAAGAACGCAGCGAACGCGCCGCCAAGGAAGCCGCCCTGCGCAAAGGCCTGGTGGGCAGCGGTGACCGCAGCGACCGCATCCGCACCTACAACTTCCCGCAGGGCCGCCTCACCGACCACCGCATCAACCTCACGCTCTACAAACTGGGCCAGGTGATGGAAGGCGACCTGGGCGACATCGTCCACGCGCTGCAGGTGGCCCGGGGCGCCGATCTGCTGGCCGACCTGGAAGCCCAGGCCCCCAGCGGCACCCTGCGCTGATGTCCATGCGCACGCTGAAAGAGGCCCTGCTCGACGCCCAGGCCCAAGGCCTGGCCCGCATCGATGCCCAACTGCTGCTGCTGCACACCCTGGGCCGCGAACCCAACGACCGCGCCTGGCTGCTGGCACACGACACCGACCCTCTGCCCGCTGATTCTGACGCCACGTTTGAGTCGCTAAGCCAGCGCAGGCTTGCCGGTGAACCGGTGGCCTACCTCACGGGCCACAAAGCGTTTTATGGCCTGCAACTCCGGGTGGACGCGCGCGTGCTCGATCCCCGGCCCGACACCGAAACGCTGGTGGACTGGGCGTTGGCGGTTCTGGCCGCCCAAGCCAAACCCATGGTGCTGGACCTGGGCACTGGCAGCGGTGCGGTGGCCCTGGCCATTCAACACCAGCGGCCCGACGCCGAGGTGCATGCCGTGGACGCCAGCCCAGGCGCGCTGGCGGTGGCCCAAGCCAACGCCCAAGCGCTTGGCCTGCCAGTGCGGTTTTGGAACGGTTCTTGGTTCCAGCCGGTGCCGACGGAATTGCGCTTCAACACCATCGTCTCCAACCCGCCCTATGTGGCCGAAGGCGACCCCCACCTGCGCGCCCTCACCCACGAGCCACTGTCGGCCCTCACCAGCGGCGCTGACGGTTTGGACGACATACGCACCATCGTGGCGCAAGCGGGCGACCACCTGCTGCCCGGTGGGTGGCTGCTGCTGGAGCACGGGCACGACCAAGGTGCCGCCGTTCGCGCCCTGCTGACAGCGGCGGGCTTTGAGGCGGTCAGCACCCGCACCGATCTGCCGGGCTTGGACCGCTGCAGCGGCGGCCAATGGGCCGCGCGGGGATAATCCACCCATTCACCTTTTTCGGAGCGAATCCATGAGCGACGCACACACCCGCATCGACCAATTGGTCAAGTCCAACGACATCGTCCTGTTTATGAAGGGCAGCGCCAGCTTCCCCATGTGTGGCTTCTCGGGCCGCGCGGTGCAAATCCTCAAAGCCTGCGGCGTCGACCCCAAGGGCCTGAAAACCGTCAACGTGCTGGACGACCCGGAAATCCGCCAGGGCATCAAGGACTACAGCCAGTGGCCCACCATCCCCCAGCTCTACGTCAAGGGCGAGTTCATCGGCGGCTCCGACATCATGATGGAGATGTACGAGTCGGGCGAACTGCAGCAGGTGATCGGCGGCCAAGCCTGATCTTTTGATCAAAAGACAACACCCGCTGTTTTTCGGGCGTTTCCCGCATTGAAAGGCAGGCATGGCTTGTGCTTGAATGAAACCGCGTCTGTCGCGGTTTCCCATTCAAGGAGGTCATGATGAGTTCAAACAGCCTGGTCACCACCAGCGATCTGAACCTGCCCATTGCGCACATGCGCAGCGTGTTCCACGCCGACGAGGTCCAGCGCAAACTCATCAAGCTGCAAGCCAGCGGCGCCGAACGCGAACACGAGAGCCTGCGCGCCACCTACGAACGCATGCTGGAGCGCGGCCCACAGCGCTTTGCGGTCAAGCCATCAGGCGTGCCGCGCATGGAGCCGCTGTACGACCTGCTGCCCAACTTCACCGAGGTGCTGGACGACGTGAAACGCCACGTTGCCCTCAGCCAGGACAGCCGCGATGCACTGGAAGTGACCCCCATGCTGTTGTTGGGGCCACCCGGCGTGGGCAAAACCCACTTCGCCCGCCAACTGGCCGACTTGCTGGGCACCGGCATGAGCCTGGTCCCCATGAGCTCCATGACCGCTGGCTGGCTGCTCTCCGGCTCGTCCTCGCAATGGAAAGGCGCCAAACCGGGCAAGGTGTTTGAGGCCCTGGTGGACGGCCAGTACGCCAACCCGGTCATCGTGGTAGACGAGATCGACAAAGCCAGCGCCGACGCCCAGTACGACCCATTGGGGGCGCTCTACAGCCTGTTGGAACACGACACCGCCCAGCGTTTTGTGGACGAATTCGCCGAGGTGGCGGTGGATGCCAGCCAGGTGATCTGGATTACCACCGCCAACGACGAGCGCGGCATCCCGGAACCGATACGCAACCGCATGAATGTGTACGAGATCCAGGCGCCGACGTTGGAAGCAGCGCGCCGCATCGCGCGCCACCTTTACACCACGATACGTGAAGAACACGACTGGGGACGGCATTTTGCCGACGAGCCAGGCGACGACGTGCTGGACGTCCTGGCCACGTTGGCACCACGTGAGATGCGGCGCGCCCTCATGACGGGGTTTGGCAACGCCCGTTTGGACCAGCGCGACGCCGTTGCCACGGACGACCTCCCGCGTGTGGGAGGCAACAAAGCCCGCATGGGCTTTTTGCAGTGACGCGGCGACGCCTCAGGCGCTGAGGACCCAGTTTTTCTGCGCGGCAAACACAGCGTTGGGATAGGGGTCCCGCCCCCGGCTGCCGTTGTAGCGGCCCAAGGCCATGAACAGGTCGCCGTTTTCGCGATCCAGGTAATGGCGCAGGATCACGCAGCCGAAACGCAGGTTCGTTTGCATGTGAAACAGCTTGCCCACGTCGCCATCGCCAATCAAACGCACCCAAAACGGCATGATCTGCATGTACCCGCGGGCGCCCACGCTGGAGATCGCGAACTTTCGGAAAGCACTCTCCACCTGGATCAGCCCCAGCACCATGGCGGTGTCCAGGCCAGCACGGCGGCTTTCGTACCAAACCGTCTGCAAGAATTCCACCCTGTGCTGCAGATCGGGCTGACGCCGCACCAGGCGCTCGCTCATGCGCCCGAGCCAGCGAAGGTAGTCCAGTCGCGCTTCCGTGGTGTGAAAGTCGGGCACCGGTGGCGCGCTGCTGGCAATGGCCGACGCCAACGCACCGCGCACCGAATCGGCCAAAGGCTCTTCGAGTTGACCGGCTACTGCCGGTCGAGGCCAAGCGCCGACCAGCGCCCACGCCCCCGCAGCTCCCAGCAGGCGGCGCCTGCCGGGATCGCTCAGCGGCCTCATGCCTTCAGGCGGCCCTGGATCAGTGCCGCAATGTCGGCCAAAGCCAGTTTCGTGGCTTCGGTGTCACGCCGGTGCTGGTACTCCACCACACCCTCCTTGAGCCCCTTGTCGCCAATTGTCACGCGGTGGGGCACACCAATCAGCTCCCAGTCGGCAAACATGGCGCCTGGGCGTTCGCCACGGTCGTCCAGCAGCACATCCACGCCGGCTGCCGCCAGTTCGTCGTGCAGTTGTTCTGCCGCCTGCTTGACCGCATCGCTGCGGTCCATGCCAATGGGGCAAATCACCACGCTGAACGGCGCAATCGCGTCGGGCCAGATGATGCCGCGTTCGTCGTGGTTCTGCTCGATGGCGGCGGCGGGCAGGCGGGTCACACCAATACCGTAACAACCCATTTCGAAGGGTTTGGGTTTGCCGTCGGTGTCCAGGAAGGTGGCATTCATGGCCTGGCTGTACTTGGTGCCCAGGTAAAACACGTGGCCCACCTCGATCCCACGCTCAATGGCCAACACACCCTTGCCATCCGGCGAGGCGTCGCCCGCCACCACGTTACGCAGGTCGGCCACCAGATCAGGCTCGGGCAGGTCGCGGCCCCAGTTGACGCCAGTCATGTGGAAATCGACTTCGTTGGCGCCGCAGATCCAGTCGGCCATCACGGCCACCTCGCGGTCGGCCACGATCTGCACAGGCTTTTTCAGGTTAAGCGGGCCGAGGTAGCCGGGCTTGCAACCGAAGTGGTCTTCGATTTCGCTCACGGTAGCAAAACGGAAACCCAGGTCCAAGCCGGGCAACTTGCCCACCTTGACTTCGTTCATGTCGTGGTCGCCTCGCAGCAGCAGCAGCCAGACCGTGCTCTTGACGATTTCATCGCGCTCGTTGATCTCGTCGGTAGCCAGCACCAGCGACTTGACCGTGGTGGACAGCGGCACACCCAGCAGTTCGGCCACGTCGGCGCAGGTGGCCTTGCCGGGGGTGGGCGTCTTGGTCAGCGGAGAGGCTGCGGCCGGGCGAGGGCCGACCGGTGCCAACGCCTCGGCCTTTTCCATGTTGGCGGCGTAGTCGCTGTTCGGGCAGTAGACGATGGCGTCCTCGCCGGTGGCGGCGATGACCTGGAACTCCTCGCTCAGATCGCCGCCGATCGCACCGCTGTCTGCCGCCACGGCGCGGTAGGTCAGGCCAAAACGGTCGAAGATGCGGCGGTAGGCCGCCGCCATCACCTGGTAGCTGGCCTGCGCGCTGTCGCGGTCGCGGTCGAAGCTGTAGGCGTCCTTCATGATGAACTCTCGCCCACGCATCAGGCCAAAACGCGGACGGCGCTCGTCGCGGAACTTGGTCTGGATCTGGTAGAAGTTCTTGGGCAACTGCTTGTAGCTGCGCAGTTCCTGGCGCGCGATGTCAGTGACCACTTCTTCGGAAGTGGGCTGTACCACGAAGTCGCGATCGTGGCGGTCTTTGATGCGCAGCAGTTCGGGGCCCATCTTGTCGAAGCGGCCGGTCTCTTGCCACAGCTCGGCCGGCTGCACCACGGGCATGGTCAGCTCCACCGCGCCCGCGCGGTTCATTTCCTCACGGACGATTTGCTCCACCTTGCGGATCACCCGCAGACCCATGGGCATGTAGGTGTAAATGCCCGCACCCAACTTTTTGATCATGCCGGCCCGCATCATGAGGCGGTGGCTGACCACCTCGGCATCAGACGGGGCTTCCTTGAAGGTGGAAACGAAAAACTGAGAGGCTTTCATAGGAGCGCGATGGGGGAAAGGCTGGACGGAAATGGGCCGGCGGGCGGCTGAGGCGCTTCATTTCAGATGCACAGCGGTGCATAATGAAGACAGTTCAAAAATTTGGGGTTGATTATGCTTGACAGGGAAGGCTTCAGGCCCAATGTCGGCATCATTCTGCTCAACCAGAAGAACCAGGTGTTCTGGGGAAAGCGCATCCGCACCCACTCCTGGCAGTTCCCTCAGGGTGGCATTGACCGGGGAGAAACCCCCGAGCAGGCCATGTACCGGGAGCTCCACGAAGAGGTGGGCTTGATGCCGGAGCACGTGGCGATTGTGGCCCGCACGCGGGACTGGTTGCGCTACGAGGTGCCAGACCGTTACATACGGCGCGATGCCCGTGGGCATTACAAGGGACAAAAGCAGATCTGGTATCTGCTGCGGCTGGTCGGTCACGACTGGAACCTCAACCTGCGCGCCACCAACCACCCCGAGTTCGATGCTTGGCGTTGGAACGACTACTGGGTTCCACTTGACGTGGTGGTCGAATTCAAACGCGGGGTGTACGAAATGGCGTTGACCGAGCTGTCGCGCTACCTGCCGCGTGCCGATTCGCGCAACCGCTACCTGCGCGGCGGTGTCCGCCATCGCCACGACGACGCCGGCACGGCCACGGTGCCCATGGGACTGGAACTGCCCCCCGGGGCCAGTTTCGACCCCGACCCGCAGGCCATGGGCATGCCGTCGCCTCCAGCCGAGAGGGCGGGCGGATGAATTTGCGCACCCAGATCGCCTGCGGCCTTTATGGGCTGGCGGCAGCGGTGGTGGCCCAGGCCCAGACCACTTGGCAGGAAAACGATGTGGTGTTGCCCGGTCCGGTGCAACGCTCGCAGCTGATCCCCTTCGACATGAGCAGCCGCACCGAACTCCAGTTCAGTGTGGACGCCAGCAGCATCAGCGTCGGCAGCGATCGTGTGTTGCGTTATGTGCTGGTCGCTCGCAGCGGCAGTGGCGCTGAAAACATCTTGTATGAAGGCCTGCGCTGCGAAACCGGCGAAGCACGCAACTATGCGCGCTGGAACGCGCCCGAGCAGCGCTGGGTGCCCTACAGTGGCAGCGCCCCTTGGCGACCACTGTCGGGTGTGGCGGCCTCCCTGCCAGCGGCACGCTTGGCCTACTTGGCATTTTGCGAAGGTCGCACCCCCACCGAGCCGATGGAGCGTTTGCTGGCCGACTTGCGACGCGGCGGCAAGAACGTGGGCCAGCGCTGAGCCAACCCCAGACCTCAGCCCCTGGTAAGCACCAGGTTGGTGCGGTGAATCATTTCGGGCTCGGCCGCGTAGCCGAGCAGACGCTCAAACTCGCTGGAAGCGCGTCGGCAGATCAGGCGCGCCTCTGAGCTGGCGTAGTTGGCCAGGCCGCGGGCGATTTCCTGGCCACGCGCGTCGCGCACCGCGATCACGTCGCCCCGCGAAAACTCGCCGTCCACCCCGGTCATGCCAATCGGCAGCAGGCTCTTGCCCTCTTCCACTATCTTGGCCACGGCACCATCGTCCACCAGCACCGCACCGCGCAGTTGCAAGTGGTCGGCCATCCAGCGTTTGCGGGCCTGGCTTTTCGCGGTTTGCGCCAGCAAGCAAGTGCCAATCGGCTCACCGGCGGCCAAGCGCAGCAGGGCATCGGGCTCGCGGCCCCAGGCGATGACGGTAGAGGCACCGGAACCCGCTGCACGCTTGGCTGCCAGGATCTTGGTGATCATGCCGCCCTTGCCGATGCCACTGCCGGCGCCGCCAGCCATGGCCTCCAACGCCGGATCGCCCGCACGGGCCGTGAACACGAACTGAGCCTGCGGGTTGCTGCGCGGATCGGCGGTGTACAAACCCTTCTGGTCGGTGAGGATCACCAGCGCATCTGCCTCCACCAGATTGGCCACCAGAGCACCCAGCGTGTCGTTGTCGCCGAACTTGATCTCGTCGTTGACGACCGTGTCGTTCTCGTTGATCACCGGCACCACGCCCAACTGGAGCAATGTGAGGAGCGTGGAGCGAGCATTGAGGTAGCGCTCGCGGTCGGCCAGGTCGGCATGGGTCAGCAGCACCTGCGCGCTGCCAATGCCACTTTCGCGCAACTTGGTCTCGTACATCTGCACCAGCCCCATCTGCCCCACGGCAGCTGCAGCCTGCAGCTCATTGATCTCTTTCGGGCGTGTGCTCCAACCCAGGCGCTTCATGCCCTCGGCCACCGCGCCACTGCTGACCATGATGAGCTCGCGCCCTTCTTTCACCAGCGCGCTGAGTTGCACACACCAATGACCAATAGCGGCTTCGTCCAGCCCCTTGCCTTCGTTGGTCACCAGGCTGGAGCCGACCTTGACGACGATGCGCCGCGCATGGCGCAGCACAGACTCTTCTTGGCGAGGCAACAGACTGCTCGATGCGGCCACTGCCGCGCTCTCGTTTTCGACGGACATGCTCAGGACTGCTGAGGGAAACGGGGATCGACCTCCACCGACGGCAACGCGGCCTGGCGCGTGGCGACGATGTGGTCAAAAATCTTGTGCACCAGCTGTTCGCAGCCCTCACGCGTGAGCGCAGAGATTTCGAACACCGGGCCTTTGTGGCGCATGCGCTTGACGAAGTCCTTGACCCGCGCTTCGCGCTCGTCGGCCGGCACCATGTCCAGCTTGTTGAGCACAAGCCACCGCGGCTTGTCGTACAGCGCCTTGTCGTATTTTTTGAGTTCGGCCACGATGGCCTTGGCCTGCGCCACCGGGTCGATGCTGTCATCGAACGGGGCCATGTCGATCACGTGCAGCAGTAAGTGGGTGCGCTGCAGGTGACGCAGGAACTGGTGCCCCAGACCAGCGCCTTCACTGGCCCCTTCGATCAGGCCGGGCACGTCGGCCACCACAAAACTCTTCTCCGGCCCCACGCGCACCACCCCCAGGTTGGGGTGCAAGGTGGTAAAGGGGTAATCGGCGATCTTGGGGCGGGCGTTGGAGATGGCCGCGATCAGGGTAGATTTGCCCGCATTGGGCATGCCCAGTAGGCCGACGTCGGCCAGCACCTTGAGCTCCAGCTTCAGGTTGCGGCGTTCACCAGGCCAGCCCGGCGTCTTGTGGCGGGGGGCGCGGTTGATGGCGCTCTTGAAGCGCATGTTGCCAAAGCCACCGTCACCACCCTTGGCGATCAGAATTTGCTCGCCAGGTTGCAGCAGTTCGAACAGCACCTCGCCGGTTTCGGCGTCGCTGATGATGGTGCCCACAGGCATTTTCAGGACGATGTCGTCGCCCTTGACGCCGAACATGTCCGAACCCTTGCCGTGCTCACCGCGCTGGGCTTCGAACTTGCGGGTGTAGCGGAAATCGACCAGGGTGTTGAGGTTGACGTCGGCCAGCGCGTACACGTGGCCACCACGGCCACCGTCGCCACCGTCAGGGCCGCCAAACTCTTTGTATTTCTCGTGCCTGAAGGACGAACAACCGTTGCCACCGTCGCCTGCGGCAATATCGATAAAGGCTTCGTCAACGAACTTCATGGCCGTATTCTAGAAAGAGAAAACACAAAAGGCCCGCAAGGCGGGCCTTTTTCGGTGACACGCCGGGGCGCGTCAGACGGGGGTGATGTTCACCACGTGGCGGTTCAGCGCGCCCTTGATGGCGAACTCAACGTGGCCATCGGCCGTGGCAAACAAGGTGTGGTCCTTGCCCACGCCGACGTTGTTGCCGGGGTGGAACTTGGTGCCGCGCTGACGAACGATGATGGAGCCTGCGCTCACCAGTTCGCCACCGAAGGCCTTGACACCCAGCATCTTTGGCTTGGAATCACGGCCGTTTCGCGTAGAGCCGCCGCCTTTTTTCTGTGCCATGTCGCTTTACTCCTGAACTTGGCTCAAGCAGCGATCGAAGCGATCTGCAGCTCGGTGAAATTTTGACGGTGACCCTGACGCTTCTGGTAGTGCTTGCGACGGCGCATCTTGAAGATGCGAACCTTGTCGTGACGACCGTGCGAGAGCACCGTAACCGTGACAGTTGCGCCGGAAACCAAGGGCGTGCCCACCTTGATCTCGCTGCCATTGCCGACAGCCAGAACCTGGTCGATCACGATCTCTTGGCCCACTTCCGCAGCAATCTGTTCTACTTTGATTTTTTCGCCAGCAGCAACGCGATATTGCTTGCCACCGGTTTTTATGACCGCGTACATATGAACCTCTGAGGACGAACCTCTGCAAAAACCTGTGAAGGTATCGGCGAACGGATTTTCACCGAACTGCGGATTATAGCCCACTGCATTTTTCAGTGCAAACAAGCCGCGACAAACGGCGCGCTGCAAGGGTGGGCAGCGGCGTCCCTTTTTATAATCTCTTGAAACATTTGCAGGCGCCTCATTTTGTCCTCCACGCCCCCCGCCTCCCAAGCCGCCCACGTGCTGACCCTCGTTGCCGACGACATGCGCGCCGTGGACGATGTGATCGCGCAACGCCTCAGCTCCGAAGTGCCCCTGGTGGGCGAAGTGGCGCGCTACATCATCTCGGCCGGCGGCAAACGCCTGCGCCCCGCCCTGCTCTTGCTCATGTCGGGCGCCTTGGGGCTGAACAACCCCCACCGCCACACCCTGGCCGCCGTGGTCGAATTCATCCACACCGCCACCCTGCTGCACGATGACGTCGTGGACGAGTCGACCCTGCGCCGGGGCCGTGACACCGCCAACGAAGTGTTCGGCAACGCCGCCAGTGTGCTGGTGGGCGACTTCCTCTACTCCCGGGCTTTCCAGATGATGGTGGACGTGGGCCAGATGCGCGTGATGGAGGTGCTGGCCGACGCCACCAACGTGATCGCCGAGGGCGAGGTGTTGCAGCTCATGAACATGCACGACGCCGACCTCGACGAAGCAGCCTACTTGCGCGTCATACGCTCCAAAACCGCCAAACTGTTCGAGGCCAGCGCCCGCCTGGCCCCCATCCTGGCCGGTGCCGACAGCGCCACTGAACAGCGCTGCGCCAACTACGGGCAAGCGCTGGGCACCGCCTTCCAGGTGATTGACGACGTGCTGGACTACGAAGGCCAAGCCGACGAACTGGGCAAGAACCTCGGCGACGACCTGCGCGAAGGCAAGATGACACTGCCTGTGATCTGGGCCCTCAAGCTAGGCGATGCCGACGAACAGGCCATGATCCGCCACGCCATCGAGGAAGGCGACGTCACCCACCTCGACGCCATTGCCGCCGTCATCCGCCGCACCGGCGCCCTGGACCGCGCCCGCCAAGCCGCCGAGCAGGAGGCACAACGGGCGATCGAGGCCGCCCGCGGACTGACCGAAAATGCCTACCAGCAAGGTTTGCTACAATTAGCGGCTGACCTGTTGACGCGACGGACTTGACGCAACAACAGCACATCGGGGTGTAGCTTAGCCTGGTAGAGCGCTACGTTCGGGACGTAGAGGCCGGAGGTTCGAATCCTCTCACCCCGACCAAAATTTCTGTCTTTTCATCCCCCGCACAAAAGACATCTCAAAGCCCCACACGTTGGGGCTTTTTGCTTCATGAGCCGCCCGGCGTTCGCGCATCCACCACACAGCGCGCCGCCGCCAGATCCCAGCCGGCCCAACCGCAGCTTTTGAAGAACACCGGGCCAGCGTCGGATGGGGCGCCATCGCGCACGATGTCACCCAGACTGGGCAGTGTTCCCACATTCAGCCCCGCTTGCAACAGGTCGCCCGCCTCGTGGTCGGCGTCCCGCGTGTCCACCACCAGCGTGCCGATGCGGGCCAGTTGGCGGCAGACCTCGGGCGCCCACTCCAACATGCGCGGATTGAAAGCCCCCACGGCCGCCACAAAGGCATCGTCGCGCGGGACCGCCCGCAAAGCAACCGCCTGTGCGGAGGTGGCAGTGACCACCAGAGGGCAATGCGCGAGAGCCGCGTCGGCATCTTCCACACGCTGTGCCTGCAGTCCCAGCGCGCGTGCGCGATTCACCAGTGCGTCGGCGCTGGCCTTGCTGCGGGAGGCCACTTGCACGTGGGTCACGCCCAAGCCCTGGTGAAACGCCTCCAGGTGGGCCAGCCCCTGCACACCTGCCCCCACGATGAGCAGCGGGCCATCGACTGAGGGGGCCAGCAAGCGCGCCGCCAACAAAGACACCGCCGCCGTGCGCCGCGCCGTCACCGTGGGGCCGTCCAGCACAGCCAGCCGGCAACCCTTGATCGCGTCGAACACCACGATGTCGCCCTGGATGGCGGGCAAGCCACGCGTGCCGTTGTCGGGCACGAAGGTGATGAGTTTGGTGATGGCCAGGCGCGCGTCGGCAGCCGGCATGGCAAACAGGCTGCCGCCGCCGGCCAGCGGAAGCACGGTGCGCGCAGGCACCACCACCGAGGCATCCTTCAGCAAGTGTTCGATGTGATCGGCCAGCGCCCCATAGGGCAAGGCCGCTGCGGTCTCGGCCGGACTCATGCGCGGTCCATCACACGCGGCTCAGGACACGCGCCGGGTTGAGCACCACCCGGACCTCGTCAAAAGGCACGCTGGACTTGACCTCGTACTGGCGCTCCATGGTGTCGCGGGGCGCTGGCTCGCCCAGCGGCATGCCCTGACGGCCCACGATGCTCAGCACCTGCGGCGTGTTGGCGCGCCGCCCACGCTTGACGACCACCGCCACCTCGTCGTTGGCCAGGCGGACAAAACTGCCGGGGGGGTAAATGCCCAGCGTGCGGATGAACACCGCACCCAAGGGGGTGGGCTCACCCTTGTCGTTGAGGTAGACCCCGCGTGCGGCCTGCGGCGACAGCAGTGCCGGGCGCGAAGCGCGCGGCGTCATGCGGGCCACGTAGACGTCGGCCAGGCGCAACAAGGACAAGGCGACACCAGGCTCGCTGTCCTCAACCGGCGGTGCATGGTGTTCGGCCACCAGATGCAGCCACAGCTTGTCACCCACCCCCAGGGCACGCAGCATGGCCTCGCTGCGCTGGGGGTGCGCTGCCACGTCGCGTTGCTGCTCGTCGGTCAGCGGTGCAGCCTGCCGCACCAGCTCGTCCTGCAGACGGGCCATGCCCAGGTTCATGGTGATGGCGGCGCGGAAAAGCGAAGGCTGATCCGCCTCGGCCACGCCCGCCGCAGACGCCACCAGGTGGCACATGGTGGCCACCAACAAGGCGTGGGCAGCGCAGTAGCTGAGGTTGCGGTCCTGCAGCAGCCTGACCAGCATGAACAGCGCCTGATCGGGACGGTAGGCCACCAGCCGCTGCGCCTTGGCCTCCAATTGGGTCAGGCGGGTGACAAAGTCCTGCGCTTGCGCACCCTGGTGCAGCAGTGTGGTCAGCGACGCATGCAGATCGGGCCAGTCGGTCACCGGCTCCAGCGTTTCTCGCTCGACGCCACTGTGCACCTCGGACGGCAGCCCGGCCTGGGCGATTTCATCCAGCGTGTTGTTGCGCCTCACCATCTGGTCGAGCTGGGTGGTGTAGCTGTAGCTCCAGGCGCGGTAGTCGGTCTCGGTGATGACGGGGGAATGCGCCATCAGATTCTGCAAATGGCGCTCGTCCTCGATGATTTCACCTTTGCGCAACAGCAACGAGCCATTCGACTCCCAGATGTTGACTGGGATGGGCTTGTTGAGCTGTAGGCCTTCTAGGGGCAAAGGAACGTAAAACGCCATGAATTTGGGTTGTATCCGACTCGGGAAGTGTTAAGAAGTTTAGACATAATGGCATAAAGGACTGCCGCACAACACCCATCCGAACCTATGAAAGACAGCCCGACAACGTCTATCGCCGTGTCCGACCTGCGCATAGGCATGTTCGTGCACTTGGACCTCGGCTGGATGGACCACCCGTTTCCGTTGGGCAGCTTCAAAATCAGCAGCCAGCAGCAGATTGAAACCATCCGTTCGCTGGGTTTGAAAACCGTTCGGTACGCGGCCGACAAAAGCGATGCGCCGGTGCCCGTAGAGGAGCCCGTTGGCAAGCAGGCCACAGCGAGCGCCCAACCCACACAAGCCACTCTGGAAGCCGAGCAGGCGCGCCAGGTCCGCCGGGCCCAATTGCAGGCCCAGAAACAAAGCCTGCAGCTGTGCGAAAAACAGTTCGCCGAAGCGGCCCGCAGCTACCGCCAGGTGATTGACGAACTGGACAGCAACACCCAGGCCGCACGCGCGCGCTGCGAGGCGGTGGTTGGCGGTTTTGTGAAGCAGATGCTGGGTGACGGCGACGCGGTGATCCGCCTGCTGTCCGAAGGCCTGGGCGACCGCGCGGCCCTGCACTCGGTCAACGTGACCGTCTTGTGCCTGCTGCTGGGCAAGACCATGGGCCTGTCGGCAGATGCGCTGAATGACCTGGGCACGGCGGCCATGTTGCACGACATGGGCAAGCCGCGCCTGCCCGACCGGGTGCGTTTCCGCGAAGACCACTTCACCCCCGCCGAACACAAGCTCTACCAAAGCCACGTGGGCCACGGCGTCACGCTGGCCAAACAGCTGGGACTCTCGGCCAACGCGGCGCTGGGCATCTCTCAGCACCACGAGATGGAAGACGGCACCGGCTTTCCACTCGGCCTCAAGGGCGACAAGATTGGACCACTGGCCAAGATACTGGCCCTCGTCAACCGCTACGACAACCTGTGCAACCCGGGCAACCCATCGGGCGCCCTCACGCCACACGAGGCGCTGTCGCTGATCTTCGCTCAGATGAAGACCCGGTTCGATACCACCACGCTGGGCGCCTTCATCCGCATGATGGGGGTGTACCCGCCTGGCTCCGTGGTTCAGCTGGTGGACACGCGTTATGCCATGGTGGTGTCGGTCAACTCCTCCCGCCCCTTGCGCCCGCGCATCATCGTGCACGAGCCCTCGGTACCCAAGGACGAAGCGCTGATCTTGGACCTGGAACAGGCCAAGGAGTTGGGCATCAAGCGCAGCGTGCGTCCCTTGCAATTGCCCAAGGCCACCATCGATTACCTCTCGCCCCGGCAGCGCATCTGCTACTACTTTGAGCGCGCGGTTGATCCACTGGTGGCGGCCAGCAACGCATGAGAGCCATCACCTGGGCACCCCTGATCGAAGGCATGCTGGAGGCGGTGTGGGTGGTGGACGCCCACACACTGCGCATCGTGGCCGTGAACCAGGCCGCTTGCCAACTTCAAGGCCTGAACAACACCGATATGGTTGGTCGCCCCGTGGTCGAGATGACGGCTGCGCCGGAAGACATCTTTTTCTGGGAAGACGTGGCGGCGGGTCAGAGCGACCAGATCCAGTCCGAAACCCTGTTGCGCCGTTCCGATGGCCAGTCGGTGCAGGTGGAGCGCCGTGTGAGCCGCGTTCGCGTGGACGAGGCCAACCAGTGTTATGTGGTGGGCATCTTGGACCACAGCGAACAGCGCCGGGTCGAAGGCGAACTGGAGAAGCTGGTGGCCGAACTGCGTGCCACGCTGGAGTCCACCGCCGATGGCATCATGGTGTGCGACCTCGACGGGGCCATCCGGGGCTACAACCAGCATTTCGCTCAACTGTGGGAAATTCCCGAGCCGCTGCTCCTGGAGCGGGACGACGACGCCATCCACGCCCACCTGGCCAGCCAGGTGGCCGACAGCGAAAACTACAGCCAGCGCCTGCGCCAGATCACCCGCTCGCCGCTGCTGGAGGGCAACGACGTCCTGGTGCTGCGTTCGGGGCGGGTGCTGGAACGCGTGACATTGCCCCAATACGGCCGTGGGCGCCCCATCGGCCGGGTGTACTCCTTCCGTGACATCACCGAACGCCTGGCCGCCGAAAACCAGCTCCAGCTTGCCGCCAAGGTCTTCGAGTCCAGCCTGGACGCCATCTTCGTTACCGACCCCGCCTACCGCATCCTAGTCGTCAACCCATCCGCTGGCCGCCTGCTCGAATGCCCGGTCGACAGCTTGTTGGGCACGTCCTCCCGCGACCTGTTCTTCTCACCGCACAACCCGGAGCTGACCGCCGAGATTGACGACAAGCTGTTGAGCCACGGATTTTGGGAGGGTGAAGCCTGGCACCGCCGACCCGACGGGTCCGCCTTTGCCGTGCTCGCGTCCTGGGTGATGCTGCGCGACAGCAACGGCAACCCGCGCAACATCGTGGTGTTCGCCAAGGACCTCACAGAAAAGCTCGCTGCCCAGCAGCGCATCGAGCAACTGGCCTACAGCGACCCGCTGACCGGTCTGCCCAACCGCCTGCTGCTGACCGAACGCGTCGAACATGCCCTGCACCTGGCACAGCGCGATGGCACACGGTTCGCCATCCTGTTCCTGGACCTTGACCGTTTCAAGCAGATCAACGATTCGCTGGGCCACCTGTTCGGCGACCGCGTGCTGATCGAGGTGGCGCAGCGCCTCAAAGGCTGCCTGCGCCAGACCGACACCCTCAGCCGCCTGGGCGGTGACGAGTTTGTGATTCACCTGCACGAGGCCGACGCCCGGGCCGCGGAAGTGACCGCCCAGCGCATTCTGGACGCGCTGGGCCGGCCCATCGAGCTGGACGGCATGAACTTCACTGTCAGCTGCAGCATGGGCATCGCCATGCAGCCCGAAGACGGCCGCACGCTGGATGAGCTGATCAAACACGCCGACACCGCCATGTACCGCGTGAAGGAACGTGGCAAGGGCAACTTCCGCTTCTACCAGCCGCAGATGAACGTGGACCTGCTGGCGCGCGTGAAGATGGACCACGCCATGCGCGAAGCGCTGTCCGATCGCCGCTTTGCCCTCCACTACCAACCGCAGGTGGATACGGTCAACGGTGAATTGCGCGCCTGCGAAGCACTCTTGCGCTGGCACGACCCACAGCTCGGCCAGGTGTCTCCTGCCGTCTTCATTCCTGTGGCCGAGGAGTCGGGCTTCATCGTCCACCTCGGTTTGTGGGTGATGCAAGAAGCCGTGCGCCAAGCTGCGATGTGGTCGCACGCTGGCCGTCCGGTGCGGGTATCGGTCAACGTGTCGGCGCTGCAGTTCCAACAAGCGCACTACGTGGACACGGTGTCCGAGGCCTTGCGCGACAGCGGCCTGCCCCCCGAACTGCTGGAGCTGGAGCTGACCGAATCCATCCTGGTCCACGATGCCGACGAGGCGCTGGAGCGCCTTCAGGCCTTGGCGGCGCTGGGCGTCAAGCTGTCGATCGACGACTTTGGCACCGGCTACTCCAGCCTGGGCTACCTCAAACAGTTCCCCATCCACAAACTCAAGATCGACCGCTCCTTCATTGCCTCGTTGCATGAGCAGGACAGCGACCGCGCCATCGTGACGGCGGTGGTGCAGATGGGACACGCGCTTAAGCTCGACATCGTGGCCGAAGGCGTAGAAACCGAGGCTCAACGGGCATTCCTGGCACAGGTAGGCTGCGACCAATACCAGGGCTTTCTGCGTGCACCGGGCTTACCGGCGGCGGAGTTCGAGCTGCGCTGCCTCAGCGTTTAGCCAGCGCCTCCTCCCGCAACCGCAACACCCGCCGCTGCACCTTGCCCGTGGTGGTCATGGGCAAGGCGTCGATGAACTCGATCTCCTTGGGGTATTCGTAGGGTGCCAGTTGCCCCTTCACATGTTTTTGCAGCTCTGCCACCAAGGCAGGAGAACCCTCGAACCCAGCGGCCAACACCACATAGGCCTTCACCAAGGCGCCCCGCTCCGCATCGGGTTTGGGCACCACCGCCGCGTTCGCCACGGCAGGGTGTTTGACCAGACAGTTCTCGAT
>DASUIK010000033.1:0-3463 GCA_036279795.1 Burkholderiaceae bacterium
CGGCAGGGGGCACGGAAGGCTCGGTCATCGTGGTGGCATGATACCGGCCCATGAAAGTCGATGACGCCATCCGGGCCTTGCAGGACTTCCCGTGGCGCAACACCGGGCGCACGCTGCTGCAGCGCTTCCGCGAAGACCGCCTGGGCAACACCGCGAGCAGCCTCACCTTCACCACACTGATTTCTCTGGTGCCTCTGTTTGCCGTGGTGCTTGCGGTGTTTTCCGCTTTTCCCATGTTCGGCAAGCTGCAGGTCAGCCTGCAGCAGTGGCTGGCCACCAACCTCATCCCCGACCCCATCGCCAAGCAGGTGATCGGCGCGCTCACACAATTTGCCAACAAGGCCAGCCGCCTGGGCTGGGTGGGTTTTGGGGTGCTGGTGGTCACGGCCGTGTCGCTGGTGCTCACCATCGACCGCACCTTCAACGCCATCTGGCGTGTGCGCCGGCCGCGCCCGCTGGCGCAGCGTGTGCTCATCTACTGGGGTGTGCTCACCCTTGGGCCGCTGGCGCTGGCCGGGAGCATCGCTCTCACGTCCTACGTGGCATCGGTGTCGCGTGGCTTGGTGGAGGCTATGCCTGACAGCCTGCAACTGCTGCTGGACCTGATCGAGTTCAGCCTCTCGGTGCTGGGCGCCGCCGCGCTGTACCACTACGTGCCCCACACGGCGGTGCGCTGGCGCCACGCCCTGGCCGGGGGCTTGTTCGTTGCCCTGGGGCTGGACATCGCCAAGCGCCTGCTGGTGCTTTACATCAAGGCCGTGCCCACGTTTTCGGCGGTGTACGGGGCTTTTTCGGCCTTGCCCATCCTGCTGCTGTGGATCTACCTCATGTGGGTGGTGGTGTTGCTGGGCGCCGTGGTGGCCGCCTACCTGCCCACGCTGGTCATGGGCATCGGCTGGCGGGCCGACACACCGGGCAGCGCCTTCCAACTCGCCTTGGAGGTGCTGCGCCAGCTGAATACCGCGCGCCGCGAGGGCCGACCCGCCGTGGGTGAGGTGGACACGCTGGCCAAACACTTGTGGGTGGAGGCCCTTCAGTTGGAGGCTGTGCTGGAAACCCTGGCCGATTTGGAATGGGTGGGCCGCCTGGAAGACGGGGGCTACGCGCTGCTGGTGGACCCCAACGAGGTCAGCCTGCAGCCGCTCATCCAGGCCTTGCTGCTGGGGCCGGGCCCGTCAACCGCTTTTGTGTGGCGTGAAGGCTTGCGCCCAGACATGCGCTTGCAGGACGCGCTGGGCTGAGGCACCCGCCCCCAGCGGGGCTCAGAAGGGAATGCGCCCGGTCCAGATGTCCTTGTACATCACCCAGTCGCCCATGAAGCTGTAGAGCGGGCGCTTGAAAGACGCGGGTTTGTTCTTCTCAAAGCCGAAGTGCCCCACCCAGGCAAACGCGTAGCCACACAACAAGCCCACCAGCACCCACCACGCGTTGCCGGTGGCCAGGGCCGTGCCCAGGCATACCAGCCCCAGCGACGAGCCCACAAAGTGCAGCCGCCGGCAGGTGCGGTTGTTGTGCTCGCTCAGGTAGAACGGGTAGAACTCGGCGAAGCTGTGCATTTGCGCCGGGTCGCGCGCGGGGTCGGCGGTGGTGGGCATGGGCGTCTTCCTGAGGGGCTGAGCGCGGCGCGTGGGCTCAGAGCGCCTGGATCACGCCGCAGGCTTGTCGCGCCCCCGAGTTGCCGGCGGGTTGCGATTGGTAGTCGTCCGGGTCGGCGTGCACCACCACGCTGCGTCCCAAGATGCCATCGGCGCCGGTGGCCAGCTTCAAGCCTTTGACTTCGGCCTTGTACACGGCCCGGCCCTGCGCATCGGCCACCAGGTTGGGCAGGTCACCCGCATGGCGCTCACCGTGGTGGTGGTGCCCGTGTTTCATGCCTTGGGGATTGAAGTGCCCTTTGGCGCTGGAGGCATCGGCCGCGCTGCAATCGCCGGCTTCGTGCACGTGAAAGCCATGTTCACCCGGTTTCAGGCCCGTCACTTCCGCTTGCACCACGGTGGCGTCACCCGCCCGGTAGAAGGAAACCACGCCCTTCACCTGGCTGCCCGAGCGGCTTTCCAGGTTGACCTGGGCCACGGGTTTGGCGGGCATGACGCCCGCACATCCGGCGAGCAGGGCGGCTGCGATCGCGGCCAACACAGGTGCATGGTGAACCATTCAAAGCTCCTTGAGGTTGATGAGGCGTGTGCCGAGCGCACGATATCACGGGCACCCCTCAAATCACACCGTGGCTGGCGCGGGGTTCAGGCGGATGCCGGCGATGTCCTTGGAGGGGGGTGCGCCGAACAGGCGCCGGTATTCGCGGCTGAACTGCGAGGGGCTTTCATAGCCCACGCGGAAGGCGGCGGTCGAGGCGTCCACCCGCTCCGACAGCATCAGCCGGCGCGCTTCGGCCAGGCGCAACTGCTTTTGGTATTGCAGCGGGCTCATGGCCGTGAGGGCCTTGAAGTGGTGGTGGAAGGTGGACAGGCTCATGCTCGAATCGCGCGCCAGCGCCTCGATGCGCAGCGGTTCGGCAAAACGCGCATTGAGTTGTGCGATGGCGCGGGCCACCTGGTGGCTTTGGGTGTCCACCGTGGCGATCTGGCGCAGCCGCGCGCCGGCCTCGCCCGCCAGCAGCCGGTAGTGGATCTCGCGCCGTATGAGCGGCGCCAGCACCGCGATGTGGTCTGGCTGGTCCAGCAGGGCCAGCAGGCGGTCGAAGGCCTGCAGCAGCGGTGCCGTCACCGCACCCGTGGTCATGGCGCGGTTGTCGGGCTCCACCTTGCGTGGCGTGGCGGGCGGCATCTCCAGCATCAGCGAGGCGATTTCGCGCCAGTCCAGCCGCAGTGCCACGCCCAGGTAGGGGCGCTCTGGGCTGGCCTGCATCACGGCGGTTTTGACCGGCAGGTCCATCGACGCGATCAGGTAGCGGTCTTCGCCGTAGGAGAGCGTTTCGTCGCCCAGCAGCACGCGCTTGCCCCCTTGCACGATCAAGGCCACACACGGCTCGTACACGCTGCAGGTGTTCAGGATGGGCTGGTCCAGCCGGATCATCATCAGCCCGGGCATCTCGGGCGGCTGCAGGGGCGCGCCGTCGCCCACGTCCACCCGTTCCAGGATGCGCCGGGCCAGCGAGGCGCGGGTGTCGCGAAGGGCGTCGGGGGCGGAAGGATCGGGCATGGCCTGGGCGCTGGGTGGCATGGGGGCGCATGGTAGCCGGGCTTGCCTGTTCGTGTGGCGCACGCGCAGGATTGGGCAAGCATGGCGCATGTTTTGGCTAGCGCCGTTGGCCGTTTGACGGGACACTTCGGCCCCATCACGGTGCCACAAAAACCTCAGGAGAAACCATGACCACCTTGCAAGTCAATGGCCGCGCCCAGCGGCTGGACGTCGATCCCTCCACGCCCATCCTCTGGGCCCTGCGCGACTCGCTCGGCCTGACCGGCACCAAGTTCGGCTGCGGCGCGGCCCTGTGTGGCGCCTG
>DASUIK010000034.1:0-2977 GCA_036279795.1 Burkholderiaceae bacterium
CGGCCAGGCAATGGATTGAAGCAGGAAAGTCAGGTCGGTCACCATGCGCAAGGCACTCCTTTTCGATGGGGCCGATGGCCTCGGGCGGCGCCGAGACGTGGCCGGGATGGCCGCGCCCGAAGACGCGGCCCGAAGGGGTCAGACCTTGAAACGGTCTGTAAGTTCTTGCAGATTCAATTCTTGCAAGACTTGCGACAGCCGCTCTCGCGCGCTGCGTTTGGGACCACCCATTCTACGGGCCAGGATCAACTCGTTCTTCATCGCGTGTTCCCAGCCCACCAGCTCAGTCACCGTCACCTGGTAGCCATGGGCCTCCAACTGCAGGCAGCGCAGCACGTTCGTGATCTGGCTGCCGAACTCGCGCGTGTGCAAGGGATGGCGCCAGATTTCAGCCAGGGGGTTGCGCGACAGCGATAAGGCCTTGTGTTTGCGCAGCACCCCCGCCACCTCGGCTTGGCAGCAAGGCACCAGCACCATGAAGCGCGCCTGCTTGGCCAGCCCAAACGCAATGGCGTCGTCGGTGGCGGTGTCACAGGCGTGCAGAGCCGTCACGATGTCGATCTGATCGGGCAGTTCGGCCGTGGTCGTCGCTTCAGCCACCGTGGTGGCCAAAAAATGCATGCGATCGAAGCCCAGACGCTCGGCCAGCTCGCGCGACTTTGCCACCAGATCGGCCCGGGTCTCGATGCCGTACACCGTGCCCTTGCCTCGTGCCCGCAACACCCAGTCGTACAGCATGAACCCCAAGTAAGACTTACCCGCGCCGTGGTCGGCCAAGCTGACGTCGCCACGGGCCTGGATGACCTCGTCGATCAGGGGCGCGATGAACTGCACCAGGTGCTGCACCTGCTTGAGCTTGCGCCGCGTGTCCTGGTTGAGCTTCCCCTCTCGGGTGAGGATGTGCAGGGCCTTCAGGAGTTCGATGGACTGGCCGGGCAAGAGTTCAGGCAGTTGCACCGAGAGGTCGGCTGAGGGCTTTTGGGACATGGCGGGATGATACCGACGCTGTCCCCAAGGTGATGGCCCGGCGCCATCCCCCGTGGCACAAACCGGTCACCCCCTTGTGCTCATCGGAGACCGCCCATGCACCTCCCTCCCCCCGAAGGCGAAATCCTGCTGGATGTTGACGGCCCCGTGTTGCTCATCGGCATACACCGCCCAGCCAAGCGCAACGGCTTCACGCCCACCATGTACCGCCAACTCGCCCAGGCCTACACGCGGCTGGACGACGATCCCGAGCTGCGCGTTGGGGTCTTGTACGCAGAGGGTGGTCATTTCACCGCTGGGCTCGATCTGCCCGCCTTTGCGCCATTGATGCAACGCGGCGAAAGCCCGGTGCTGGAAGGCGACATCGACCCCACCGACACCGGCAAACCAGGCACACGCCGACGCCAGAAGCCGCTGGTAGCGGCCGTGTGTGGCATCACCTACACACTGGGCATCGAACTCATGCTCGCGGCCGACATCGTGGTGGCCGCCGACGATTGCCGCTTTTCGCAGCTGGAAGTCAAGCGCGGCATCATGGCCACCGGCGGCGCCACCTTGCGCATGGCCGAGCGCTGTGGCATGGGCAACGCCTTGCTGCACTTGCTCACCGGCGACGAATTCGATGCGCACGAGGCGCTGCGCTTGAACTTCGTACAAAAAATCGTCCCTGCCGGGCACGAGAAGGACATCGCCATCGACATCGCGCGCCAGATCGCCGCGCAGGCGCCCCTGGCGGTGGTGGCCACGCGGCAGAACGTGGTCAAAGCCATTGAACAGGGGGCACCGGCCGCCGCCGCCGAATTCATTGCCACACAGCAGCGCCTGGCCCGCAGCGAGGATGCGGCCGAAGGCGTGCGCGCCTTCATCGAAAAGCGCTCGCCCGCGTTTGTGGGGCGCTGACCCGGTACCCCTTCCAGAAAAAGGGGTTTGCTTTATTAAATTGTGCGCAATTTAATTTTGAAAAATAATTCATCCATGCCACGCAAACCCAGCCCCGCCGACACCGCCCTGCTGCTGGACCACCAGCTGTGTTTTGCGCTGTACTCGGCCTCGCTGGCCATGACCAAACTCTACAAACCGCTGCTGGCCCCGCTGGGGTTGACCTACCCGCAGTACCTGGCGCTGTTGTGCCTGTGGGAGTCCGACGGCGTGACGGTGTCGCACCTGGGCGAGCGCCTGCAGCTCGACTCCGGCACCCTCACCCCGCTGCTCAAACGCATGGAAGCGGCGGGCTGGATCCGCCGCGAGCGCAGCGCCGAAGACGAGCGTCGTGTGCTGGTGTGGCTCACGCCCGCCGGGCAGGCGCTCAAGCAGCAGGCCCGCGCCATCCCCCAGTGTGTGTTGCAGGCCGCCGAATGCAGCCTGTCTGACATCCAGGCGTTGGGCGCCCAGATCCGCACGCTGCGCGACCGCGTGCTGGCCCACAGCCACTGACCGTTTTTCAACCTCACTCAACCCCAACCCCGCAAAGGAAACCACCATGGCCAACAAAATCGAAAAAGTCGTCTACCAAGCCCACGCCAGCGCCACCGGCGGGCGCGACGGCAGCGCCAAGTCGTCCGACGGACTGCTCGACGTGAAACTCTCGGTGCCCAAGGAAATGGGCGGTGCGGGCGGCGGCGTCAACCCCGAGCAGCTGTTCGCCGCCGGCTACAGCGCCTGCTTCCTGGGCGCGCTGAAGTTTGTGGCCGGCCAGCAGAAGATCGCCATCCCGGCCGACGCCAAGATCGACGCCACCGTGGGCATCGGCCAAATCCCGCAGGGTTTTGGCATCGAGGTGCAGATGAGCATCCACCTGCCCGGCATCGAGCGCGCCACCGCACAGGCGCTGGTGGACAAGGCCCATCAGGTCTGCCCTTACTCCAACGCCACGCGCGGCAACATCGAAGTCACGCTCACGCTGGCTTGAACAAGCTCGCGCCCGCGCCGCTGCGGCCGGCGGGCGCGACAATCGGGGCATGACCCCAACCGGCAACCGCCACCCTTTTGA
>DASUIK010000035.1:0-2982 GCA_036279795.1 Burkholderiaceae bacterium
TTCATGAAGTCGGGCTCGCGCCAGGTGTGGCCGGGCAGGGTGATGTAGTGCGAGGGGTTTTCGATGGCGATGCGCCTGCCCAGGGCTTGCTGCGCTTCGTCGATGTGGGTGGCGGTGCGGGCCAGGGCCGCGTCGTCGCGCACAAACGGCAGCAGGTCGGGCAGCACCTGGCCGTCCAGCGTGCACCAGGCCAGGTGTTCGGACACCAGGGCCGGGTTCAGTTGTTGCACCAGAGCGCTCAGGCGCAACAGGTGGCTGGGGTCGGGCCGGTCGAGGCCGGCCAGCGACATGGACACACCGTGCAGCGACATCGGATGCCGTTCGCCCACGGCTCGCAACCAGGCCAGGCGCGGGCCACCGTCCACCAAGTGGTTTTCGGGGTGCACCTCGAACCACAGGCCGGCCGACGTGTCGGCCAGGGCCTCGGCAAAGTGGGCGGGCTTGAGGCCCAGGCCGGCGGTCAGCATGACGCTGCTCTCCGGGCGTCAGGACTTGATGGGCATCAGCGAACCCATGCCGGTGGGCGTCTTCATGCTGGTGCAGGTGCCGGCGGGCACGTACTTCCAGGCATTGCCCTGGTAGTCCGTTTTGGATGTGCCGGCGCAGGTGGTGCCGGGGCCGGCGGCGCAGTCGTTCTTGCCAGCCATCGAGATACCGTAGCAACGCTCCTTGGCGCCGGCTTTGGCGTCGGGCATGTTGGACTGGGCGAGGGCGGCGCCGGCGGTCAGGGCGGCGAGGGTGACCAGGGTCAGGCTCAGGGGACGGGTGTTCATGTTGGCTCCAGTGATGACAAGGTTGAGGTGATGAACCGTGGGGTTCGGTGGTGAGTTCGTGGCGCCCGAGCGATTGGTTACAGCACAAGCGCACAATCTGCAAAATTCTTTTTTGCCCCAAGCTGTAACCTTTTCCACCCATGACGCGAACTGAACAGGCAAGCGCCATGGAACAAGAACTCAGAGGGCTATTGCTGGCGGGTCTGGACGGTGACGCGTCGGCCTATCGGGTGTTTTTGCAACGTCTGAGCACGTTGCTGCGGGGCTATTTCCGGCGCCGCTTGCAACGCCTGCCCGACGAGGTGGAAGACCTGGTGCAGGACACGCTGATGGCGGTGCATACGCAGCGCCACACCTACCGGCCGAGTGAACCGCTGACGGCCTGGGTGCATGCGCTGGCCCGCTACAAGCTGGTCGATTTGTGGCGAAGGCGCGCGCGCCACGAGGCCCTGAACGACCCGCTGGACGACCCCGACAACGATGCCGCCGACTGGCTGGTGGCGCCGGTGGACGAGGAAGCCGATTCGAAACGCGACATCGGCCGCTTGCTGGAGGCCTTGCCCGACCACCAGCGGCTGCCGATCCACCACACCAAGATCGAGGGCCTGTCGGTGGCCGAAACCGCGCGCTTGACCGGCATGTCGGAGTCGGCGGTGAAAGTGGGCGTGCACCGAGGTATCAAGGCGCTGGCGCGCTTGTGGAAGGAAGCAACGTGAAAACCGATGAATTGATTGGCCTGCTGGCCGCTGACACGGCGCCCGTGCCGCGTCAGGTGGGTGAGCGCCGCCTGGTGGTGGCGCTCGGCGCGGGTGTGCTGCTGGGCGTGGCCTGGGTGTTGGCGCAGTTCGGGCTGCGGGGCGATCTGGCCCAGGTGGCGGGCACCGCGCCGTTTGCGCTCAAGGTGGCCATGCCGCTGGCGGTAGCCGCGTTGGGCGCGGCGGCGGTGTTCCGATTGGGCCATCCGGGCATGCGCCTGGGCGCGCTGGGTGTTGGGTTGGGCCTGCCTGTGTTGCTGTTGTGGGTGTGGGCCGTGTGGGTGTGGGCTGGCGCGGACCCCACACAGCGCGACGGCTTGCTGTGGGGCAGCACCTGGCGTGTGTGCTCGTTCAACGTGGCCATCACCGCGCTGCCCATGTTGGCCCTGGCCCTGTGGTACCTGCGGGGCCTGGCCCCCACACGCCCGGCCTGGGCTGGCGCGGCGGCCGGCTGGCTGGCCGGCGGCGTGGGCGCGGCCGCCTATGCGCTGCACTGCCCCGAGATGGACGCGCCTTTTCTGGCCGTTTGGTACGTGCTCGGTATGTTGGTGCCCACTGCGCTGGGGGCGCTTGTCGGCCCTCGTGTGTTGCGGTGGTGAGTCCCGCCCAGCGGGTGGTGATGATCCACCCCGATGCACCGCCCAAGCCCGCCCTCGGCGCACCTTGCAACGGCTGTGGCGTGTGTTGCCTCAGCGAGCCCTGCCCCCTGGGCATGGTGTTGTCGGGCCGGAGGCGGGGCGCATGTGCCGCCCTGCGCTGGAGCGATGCGGCCGGTCGGTACCAATGCGGGGCGTTGACGGCTTCGGACGACGTGCTGCGGCCCGGCTTGCGGTGGGCCGCGCCCCTGCTGCGCCGTTTGGCACCGCGCTGGATCGCGGCCGGGGTGGGTTGTGACGCCCACCTGGAGACCCTGCCCCCTCCTTGATCCCGGTCAAGCTCGGGTGGCGCCAAAGATTTAATATCAGTAATCAACGATATTTGGATTGAGGCAGGCCATGGATTGGACGGCGTGGATTGAGCGCTTCGGCGAACCGGTGGTGTTGGCCGTGTGTGGTGCGCTCGTGGGCGCCGGTTTTGGTTTTTTTGGTCAGCGCTCCAGATTCTGTCTGCGCGCGGCCGTCATCGAGTTCTGGCACCACAAGTTTGGCGACAAGCTGGCCGTGTGGCTGCTGGCGTTTTCCACCGCCGTGGTGGGCGTGCAATTGATGGTATTGGTGGGCGGACTGGACCTGAGCAGCGCGCGCCAGTTGTCGGCGCGTGGCAGTTTGTCGGGTGCCCTGATCGGCGGGTTGATCTTTGGTGTTGGCATGGTCATGACACGCGGCTGCGCCAGCCGGCTGCTGGTGTTGTCGGCCAATGGCAACCTGCGCGCGCTGCTGTCGGGCCTGGTGTTCGCGGTCACGGCGCAGGCCGCGCTGGGGGGCATTCTGGCGCCGTGGCGTGAAGCCCTGTCG
>DASUIK010000036.1:0-2212 GCA_036279795.1 Burkholderiaceae bacterium
GATGACGGGTTTGCGCGCTTCAAACGAAACGTAGGCCAGCTGGGCGCCGTTGGGCGACCAAGCCGGCGAGATGATGGGTTCGGGGCTGGTGAGTGCCGCCTGGGCGTTCTCGCCATCGGCGTCGGCCACCCACAGGTTGTAGCGCGGGCCTTGTTTGGACACGTAGGCCAGCCGAGTGGAAAACACCCCCTTGTCACCGGTGAGTTTTTCGTAAACATGATCGGCCACGCGGTGGGCGGCCAGGCGCAGATCGCCCACCGGGACCGGGAAGCTGAGACCGCCCAGGTCTTGGGCGCGCACCACGTCCCACAGGCGAAAGCGCACGTCGTAACGCCCATCGGCAAGGCGGGTGACACTGCCGGTGAGCAGTGCGTCGGCCTGACGTTCACGCCATGGCGCCAAATCGGGACGGGACGTTTCATCCAGAACACCGCCCACAGGGGGCACGGCACGCAGCAGACCACTGCGCTCCAGATCGGCCTGGACGATTCCAGCCACGTTTTGCGGCGCTGCATCGCCACCCCGGAAGGGGGCGATGGCGATGGGAATTTGTGTCAAGCCCACGCCAGACACCTCGACGCGGAATTGCGCGAGCGCCGCCGGCGACCAGCCGGCCAGCGCCAGCACCGAAGCGCCCGCCAGAACATCGCGGCGCTGCAGGTCCGGGCAAGGGCGTGGAGACAGGGGGATTGCGGGAAAACTCATTGTTCGTGCTTAGAGAGGGGGCCAACCACCACAGCATGGGCAGGCGTGGGCATGGCGCCGATAATACTGGAGCGGTCTCGGTGTGAGCGTGACAAGTTGTGCCACCCATGGACCGCTCTCACCCGCCAAGGTTCCCCTGCCGCGCAGCTCATCCAACGACGACCTCACCCGCCTTGACCCACGACGCTTCCTCCTCCACGCTGTCACAACGCCTTGGCAGGCTTTGGCCCTACTTCCGTTCGGCGCGCTGGGGCATCGCGCTGGCTGCGGTGGGCACCCTGGTCGGCGCCCTCACCGAGCCACTGATCCCGGCCTTTCTGCAAATGCTGCTGGACAAAGGCTTTGTGGACAGGGGCATTCCCCTGTGGGCCGTGCCCGCCGCCCTGCTGGGCCTGTTTGGCATCCGGGGGCTGGCGGGTTTCGTGGCCCAGTACGCGCTGACCTACACCGCCAGCCTGGGCCTGCTCAATCTGCGCCGCGCCATGTTCGAGCGCCTCAACGCCGCAGAGCTGGCGCTGTTTTCACAACAAAACGCCAGCAAGCTCTCCAACACCTTGGTCTACGAGGTGCAGACCGGCTCCACCACCCTCGTCAACGCCTTCCTCACGCTCACCAAGGACAGCCTGACCCTGGCCGCGTTGATGGGCTACTTGCTTTACCTGAACTGGCGACTCACCCTCATCGTGCTCCTGCTGTTTCCCGGGCTGATCTGGGTGATGAGGGTGTTTTCGCGTCGGCTGTACCGGCTGACGCAGGCCAGCCAGCAGGCCACGGACGATCTGGCCTATGTCGTGGAAGAAAACGTGCTGGCGCACCGCATGGTGCGCCTGCATGGCGCCCAGGCCCAGCAGGCCCGCCGCTTCGATGGCCTCAGCTTGGGGCTGCGTCGCCTGGCCATGAAAACCACCATCGCCCAGGCCGCCATGACCCCGCTGACCCAAATGCTGGCGGCGGCCGCGCTGTCGGCGGTGATTTCGGTGGCCCTGGTGCAAAGTGGCGGCAGTGGCGTGACCGTCGGGGGATTCGTGTCCTTCGTCACCGCCATGCTGATGCTGGTGACCCCCATACGCCACCTGGCCGAAATCGCCGGCCCCATTGCACGTGGCCTGGCTGCGCTGGAACGCGGGCTGGCGCTGATCGACGACACGCCAAGCCAGCAGGGTGGTTCCTATGCGCCCGCCACGGCGCAAGGGCGCATCGCGCTCGACCAGGTGTGGGTGCGCTACGAAACCGACGGCCCCGCCGCGCTGCAGGGCGTGACGCTGCACATTGAGCCCGGCCAGGTCGTGGCCTTGGTCGGCCCCTCCGGGTCGGGCAAAACGACACTCGCCAACCTGCTGCCGCGTTTCGTGGAAGCCACCTCGGGGCAACTCAGCCTGGATGGACACGCGCTGACCGAATGGGACCTGCTCGCACTGCGCCGGCAGTTCGCCATGGTGAGCCAGGACGTGGTGATGTTCAACGACAGCCTGGCCTTCAACGTGGCGCTGGGCAGTGAGCCCGACCC
>DASUIK010000037.1:0-34963 GCA_036279795.1 Burkholderiaceae bacterium
GCTGGGTCTGGGCGACATCGGCCCGCTGGCGTCCAAGCCGGTGATGGAGGGCAAGGGCGTGCTGTTCAAGAAGTTCGCCGGCATCGACGTTTTCGACATCGAGATCAACGAAAAAGACCCTGAGAAGCTGGTCGAGATCATTGCCTCGCTGGAGCCCACCTTCGGGGGCATCAACCTCGAAGACATCAAGGCGCCCGACTGCTTCTACGTGGAGCGCAAGCTGCGCGAGCGCATGAAGATCCCCGTCTTCCACGACGACCAGCACGGCACCGCCATCTGCGTGGGCGCGGCCATCATGAACGGTCTCAAGGTGGTGGGCAAAGACATTGCCAACGTCAAGCTGGTCACCTCGGGCGCCGGCGCCGCTGCGCTGGCCTGTCTGAACCTGCTGGTCAAGCTGGGCATCCCGCGCAAAAACATCTGGGTGACCGACCTGGCCGGCGTGGTCTACGAAGGCCGCACCGAGTTGATGGACGAGGACAAGATCCAGTTCGCGCAGAAGACCGATCAGCGCACGCTGGCGCAGGTCATCGAAGGCGCCGATATCTTCCTGGGCCTGTCTGCCGGTGGAGTGCTCAAGAAGGAGATGGTGGCCAAGATGGCGGCCAAGCCGGTCATCATGGCGTTGGCCAATCCGAATCCCGAGATTTCCCCTGAAGACGTGAAGGCGGTGCGCGACGACGCCATCATCGCCACCGGCCGCACCGACTACCCCAACCAGGTCAACAACGTCCTGTGTTTTCCCTACATCTTCCGCGGCGCGCTCGATGCCGGTGCTTCCACCATCACCGATGAGATGGAAATCGCTGCCGTGCATGCCATCGCTGAGTTGGCCCAGGCCGAGCAAAGCGAGGTGGTGGCCGCTGCTTATGCCGGCGAAAAGCTGGCTTTTGGTCCTGAGTACCTGATCCCCAAGCCATTCGACCCGCGCCTGATGATGAAGATCGCGCCGGCCGTGGCCAAGGCGGCGGCCGACAGCGGTGTGGCCCAGCGTCCCATCGCTGACCTGGAGGCTTACCGCGACAAGCTGCAGAGCTTCGTGTTCGCCTCCGGCACCATGATGAAGCCCATCTACGCCGCAGCGAAGTGCGCCACCCACAAGCGCATCGCTTACGCCGAGGGCGAAGAAGAGCGCGTGCTGCGTGCCTGCCAGGTGGTGGTGGACGAGGGCCTGGCCCGCCCCACGCTGATCGGCCGCCCGGCCATCATCGCCGAGCGCATCGAGAAGTTTGGCCTGCGCCTGAAGGAAGAGCTGGACTACGACGTGGTCAATGTCGAGCAGGACCACCGCTACCGCGACTTCTGGCAAACCTACCACCAGCTGATGGAGCGCAAGGGCGTGACCGTGCAGCTGGCCAAGATCGAGATGCGCCGCCGCCTCACACTCATTGGCGCCATGCTGCTTCGCAAGGGCGAAGTCGATGGCCTGATTTGTGGCACTTGGGGCAACACCCAGCAGCACCTCCAGCACATCGATCAGGTGATCGGCAAGGCCGAAGGTGGCAGCCCCAGCACAGCCCAGGATGTCCGCATCTACGCCTGCATGAATGCGCTGATGTTGCCGGGTCGCCAGGTGTTCCTGGTGGACACCCATGTCAACCACGACCCCAGTGCCGAAGAGCTGTGTGAAATCACAGTGATGGCGGCCGAGGAAATGCTGCGATTTGGCATCACCCCCAAGGCCGCGCTGCTGAGCCACTCCAACTTCGGCAACAGCGATCAGCCCAGCGCCGTGAAGATGCGCCAGACGCTGGCCTTGTTGCGAGAGCAGGCACCTTGGTTGGAAGTGGATGGCGAAATGCACGGTGATTTGGCGCTTGATGGTGCCGCTCGCAAGGCGCTCATGCCCAACAGCACCCTCACCGGCGATGCCAACCTGCTGGTCTTCCCCAACATGGACTCCGCGAACATCGCCTATAACCTGCTCAAGACGGCAGCGGGCGGCAATATCGCCATTGGCCCCGTGCTGCTGGGGGCGGCCAAACCGGTGCATATCCTCACTGCCAGCACCACCGTGCGGCGCATCGTCAACATGACCGCGCTGACCGTGGCCGACGCCAACGCGGCGCGGCAAGCTTGATTTCGAAAGTTTGTACACACAAACTTTTTCAAAACTTGCGCTTTTGACCTGACAAGCCCAGCCCGTTTTCGGGGCATGGGCTTGCGTTCCTGTCGCGTTTCAGGCACACTTACAGCTTGAAATTTAAGGGTTAACCCGGGCTCGTAATCCCTCATTCATCGGCTTTTGGGTCGCTGGTTTGCGGGGTTTTCGGACCGGGTTGATTGCGTAAGGAGCAAAGGTTTTTCATGAACCGGAACAAGGCTGGGGTCAAAGCCTGGGTGATGGTGGCCGCTGTGGCGCTGGCTGCGGCGGTGGGCGTGCAAGCCCGTACCTCGCCCGAGGGCTCCGCTCCCTTGGTCACCCGGGCCCCGTCGGACACCATCGCGTTGGCAGCTTTGCCACCCCAAGGGCGGGATGTGATGGTCCAGATCAGGCAAGGTGGCCCCTTCCGGTACGAGAAAGATGGCACGGTGTTCGGCAACCGAGAGCGTTTGTTGCCCCGGCACAAACGCGGGTTTTACCGTGAGTACACGGTACCCACACCAGGCCTCAGCCACCGCGGTGCCCGGCGCATCGTTTGTGGCGGTACCCAGCTCCAGGCGCCCGAGGCCTGTTATTACACCGAAGACCACTACGCCAGCTTCAAACGCATCGTGCAGTGATCTGAGTCAGGATTTTTAACTTTTTGTTATGGAAAGTGAGACGGAGATGGACATGCCACTTCGTACGGTTCGCACCAACATCGTTCAGTCGATCCGCGCCTACAGCATCAAGGACCTTCAGTCGGCCGCCGAACAGCTCGGCCACCACTTCCTGTACGCCAACCTGGCCACGGCCCAGAGCAAACAAGATGTGCTCGACCTGATTGCCGCCCAGTACACCCTGCCGTCCACGTTCGGCAAGAACTTCGACGCGCTGTACGACAGCATGACCGACTTGGTGCACAAGTCGGGCCCGCAGACCGGCTTCATCGTGGTGCTGGAGCACATCCCTGCCCACGCCAAGTTTGACAAGGAAGCCCGCGAGCAACTGCTCGACATCTTCCGCGATGTGGCCGACTACTGGTCCGATCGCAAGATCCCTTTCCGGTGCTTCTACTCCTTCTCGGTGGCGCGTGCGCCCAAGGGCGAAAGCGCTGAAACCGCCGCCGACGAGCCCATGCCCACCGACAAGCTGGTGGACGTGAGCCCCATGGCCTTGCGCATGAGCAGCCCGTTCAACGCCGGTTACTGGCTGGCCGCGGCCTGATACCCCAGTTTCCCTAAAAAAAGCCGCTGCGAATGCAGCGGCTTTTTTGTTTTCAGTCCACGGCAATCTGACGGTCGCGGATCAGTGCCGACAGCAGCTTGGTTTCGTCGGTGATGGTTTTGCGGAAGGTGGCGGCATCCTGAGCGATGGGTTCGGCACCCAGGTCGGCAAAGCGTTGGGCCACCTCAGGCAAGGCGACGGCCTTGGCGATTTCGCTGCTCAGGCGCGTCACCACCTCGTTGGGCGTGCCGGCCGGCGCAAACACGCCAAACCAGTTGCCCAGCTCCACTCCGGGTACGCCCACCTCGGTCAGCGTGGGGGTGTCGGGGAAAAAGGCCGAGCGCTTGCCGCCGCTCACGGCCAGCAACCTGGCCCGGCCTTCGCGGATGTGCTGGAAGCCGGTGGCCGGGTCGAAGTAGTAGTCGATCTGGCCGGCCAACACGTCCTGCAGGGCGGGTGCGGCGCCCCGGTAGGGCACGTGGGCAACGTCCACGCCAGCTTGCTGCTTGAACAGCTCGCCCACCAGGTGCATCTGGGTGCCGGCGCCGCCCGAGCCATAGCTGAGCTTGCCCGGTGTGGCCTTGGCCAGTTTGACCAGCTCAGCGGCGCTGCGCACCGGCAGGTCCTTCTTGGCCACCAGGTAGAGCTGGGCGTAGCCCAGGCTGGCCACCGGGCGCAGGTCGCGCTCGGGGTTGAGGGCCGGTTTGAAGAGGTAGGGGTTGGCGGTCTGCACCGAGATCGGCGCCACCATCAGGGTGTGGCCGTCACCCGGGGCCTTGATGGTTTCACCCACGCCGATGTTGCCGCTGGCACCAGGCTTGTTGTCCACGATGACGGGCTGGCCCAGCGATTTGCTCAGGGCATGGCCGACCACGCGGGCCATCACATCCGTGGTGCCACCGGCCGGGAAACCGACCACCAGGCGTATAGGTTTGCTGGGCCAGGCGTTCTGTGCCTGGGCGCTGGCGCCGCACAAGGCCAGCAAGGTGGCTGCTGCGGTGGCCAGGGCCTGGCGGCGGGGCATGTGAATGGGCATGTTGTGTCTCCTCAGGGGGGTGGAAAAAGTCGCCGATACCGCTTCAGGCCGGGCGGGGCCAGGCGGGCATGTCGACGGCCCGGACCAGCCGCGTTTCCTGCGCGGTGATCAGGTGCTCGGAGGCGGCCAGGTAGGCCGGGAAATCGGGGTGGCTGTCGCGTGCCCGGCAACGGCGTTCGTATTCGGCCAGGTCGGCGTAGGCCCACAGGTGCACAAACTGGTTGAGCGGCCCAACCTGACTGACGTAAAAGCCCAGCGGGTGCTGCAGGGTCTGCATCAGGATGGGCATGGCCAGCCGGTTGAAGACCTCGATGAACTCGTTCATCTTGCGCAGGCGGATGGTGTAAATGCGGTGGTCCACCAAAGGCAGTTCAGGCCACACGGCGTTGCTCCTCGGTGCCGGTGTTGGCGCGCGCCCGTTCGGCGATGAAGCGCCCGGTGATCCAGCCGAAGGTCATGTTGGGCCCCAGCGTGATGCCGGCGCCGGGGTAGTTGCCGCCCATGAGGCTGGCGCGGTCGTTGCCCACCGCGTACAGGCCCTGCACCACGCCGCCATCGGAGCGCAGCACCTGCCCCTGCACACTGGTGCGCAGGCCGTCGAAGGTGCCCAGGTCGCCCATCAGCACCTTGACCGCGTAGTAGGGCCCGTCGCCCACGGGGGCCACGCAGGGGTTGGGCTGGCGGGTGGGGTCGGCCAGGTAGCGGTTGAAGGCGTTGCGGCCGCGGCCGAATTGGCGGTCCTCCCCATGCACCGCGCCCTCGTTGTATTCGCGCACCGTGGCCTCCAGCCCAGCCGCGTCAATGCCGGTAACCTGGGCCAGCTCAGCCAGGGTGCGGCCTTTGAACAGATAGCCTTTGCGGATGAGACCGCCCAGTGGCATGGGGGCTGGCTTGGCGTAGCCCAGGCCGTAGCGGGCGATGGTGGCGCGGTCGCAGACCAGCCACATGGCGGTCTCGGTCTGGCCTTCGCAGGCGCGGACCATGGCCGCACCCACGTCGTGGTACGAGTCGGACTCGTTGGTGAAGCGCCGGCCATTGCGCAGCACGCCAATCACGCCAGGCTTGTAGCGGTCCAGCAGGTGCGGGAAGACACCGAAGCGGCCCTGGCCCAGCGGCACGCGCGAAACCGGCATCCAGGCCGCCGCACCTGCGTTGCCGAAGCGCAGCTCGACCTCGGCGCCCACGCCCTCGGCCAGACGAAGGCCATCGCCGGTGTTGTCGGCGGGTACGGGCGAGAGGTGTTCGCCGCCGCGCGCCAGGTGGGCGTAGCTGCGGCCAATGCGCCCCATGTCGTGCGGGTAGCCGCCGCAGGCCAGCACCACGCCGTGGCGCGCGGTGATGCGGCGCGTGCCGTGCGCGCCGCCAGCCAGCACGCCGCAGACGCGGCCCTCGTTCACCAGCAGCTTTTGCGCCGGCGTGTCGGTGTGGATGGGGATGCCCAGGTCGAAGCAGCTTTTGGCCAGGCGCGCGGCCAGTGCGTTGCCGCTGGTGAGCTGCACGCCGCGCCGGTATAACAGCAGCTCCTTGAAGTGGCTGGCCAGGCGCCGTGCCACGTAGGCGGCCGAGCGCAGCGAACGGGTGACGTTGAAGAAGTGCTTGAGGTCGGCGTTGGAGGAGTTGAACATCATCCCCATGAAGGTGATGGTCTGCAGCGGCGGGCGCAGCCGGGCCAGCTCAGGGCCGAGCGCGCGGGCGTCGAAGGGCGCGGCCAGGATGGAGCGGCCCACCTGGGCGCCGCCGGGCGCGTCGGGGTGGTAGTCGGGGTAGAGCGTGGGCACAAAACGCACGCTGGTCTCGCGCTCGAACCAGTCCACCATATCGGGCGCGTGGTCGAGAAAGGCCTGAACCGCAGCCGGGTCGAAAAAGGCGCCGGTCTGGTCGCGCAGGTAGGTTTCCATGGCCGCTCGGCTGTCGGGCGCACCGGTGTGGCGGTTGCCCGGAATCCAGAGCACGCCACCCGAGAAGGCGGTGGTGCCGCCAAAGACGGGGGCCTTTTCGATCACGACCACGTCCAGGCCATGTTGGCGTGCGGTGATGGCGGTGGACAGGCCGCCGGCGCCCGATCCGACGACCACCAGGTCGCAGATCAGCTCGCCCGCTCGTTCAGGGGGCTGTGTCATGGGAGTCTCCTCAGACGGAAATGAGGCGCTCAGTGGCGCGGTGGGGTGTCGTTGAAGCCGGGGCGGGGCACGCTGTCCATCAACATGCAGGACAGGCCGCCATCGACCACCAGCTCGGCCCCGTTGAGGTAGGCCGAGCGGTCGCTGGCGAGGAACAGTGCCGGGTCGGCGATGTCCTGGGGTTCGCCGATGCGCCGGCTCGCGGTCACGGCGGCGCGCCGGGCCTCGAAGCCCGGCTCTTCGTAGAAGCGGGCCGACAGCGCGGTGCGGATCATGCCAGGGCAGATGACGTTGCTGCGCACGCCGCGTGGGCCCCATTCGGCCGCGAGCTGGCGCGACAGCAGCAGCACGCCGGCCTTGCTGGCGCTGTAGGCGCCGCTGGCCGTTTGTGGGTGCAGGGCCGAAACCGAGGCCACGTGCACGATGCTGCCGCGTCCGTGTGCCAGCATGTCCTGGCCAAAGGCCCGCGCGCACAGCAGGTAGCCGGTCAGGTTGACCGCCAGCACCGCGTTCCATTCGGCCAGCGTCACCGTGTCCAGCGTGCCGGGGCGCAGCAGTCCGGCGTTGTTGACCAGCGCCTGCACTGGGCCCAGTTCTTCGCGCACCCGCTGCGCGGTCTTGGTCACTGCCGCTTCGTCGGCGATGTCGCAGCCCAGCGCCAGGGCCGTGGCACCTTGCGAGCGCAGCACCTCCGCCTGGCGCGCCGCGCCCAGGGCGTCGCGGTCCACCAGGGCAACCCGGGCGCCGGCCTCGGCAAAGGCCTGGGCCATGGCCGCGCCGATGCCGCTGGCGGCGCCGGTGACCACACACACGCGGTCGTGCAGGCCCAGCCAGTGGCCTGGGGCTGGGCCGGACGAAACCGTGGAAGGGTGGCTCAGGGCCTGGGTGCTCATCGCGCTTGTCTCCGTGTTGTTGTGCGGTGAAGGATCGCGCAACGGTGCCCCGGCTTCAATCGACAAAGCCGGCCAAGAACAGGACAATTCGTGCATGAAGAAGATCTCCCCCACGCTCCGCCGCTGCGCGGGTCGCTGCCCCCGAGGGGCGCTCTTTCGTCTTGGGGCGGCCCGGCGATGAAAAAAACACCTGGCCTGGTCCGCAGCTTCGCCCTCTATGGCAGCGACGAGGCCGCGCCGGCCTGGACGGAGCTGGTGCACCTGGAGCACATCCCCGAGCGGTCCAGCCTGTTCGACTGGGAGATCGACCTGCACTTTCATGAGGGCCTGTTTCAGGTGCTCTACCTCACGGCGGGTGGCGCGGGCACGGCCCTGATCGACGGCACCACCTGGCGGTTGGCGCCGCCTTGCCTCATCGTCGTGCCGGCGCGCGCGGTGCACGGCTTCAGCTTTGACCCCGGCACCGACGGGCCGGTCATCACCGCCGCACAAAAGCCGCTGGAGACCTTGGCCTCGGTGGCCGCGCCCGAGCTGCTGGCCCACATCCGCCAGCCGGTGGTGCTGTCGCTGGAGGCCGGCAGTCGCCACGCCCAGGCCCTGCTGCCCCTGTTCGATGTCATCGAGCGCGAGGTGCAGATGCAGGGCTCGGACGGTCTGGGAGCGGGCATGCCGTTGCTGCTGGCGCTGTTCGTGCAGATCGCGCGTGTCGCTGCCCTGGCCTCCTCCTCAGCCACCGCCTCGCGCTCGCGCAAGGCGCTGCAGATCGAGCGTTTTCGGGAGCTGGTGGACAGCGGTTTTCGCCAGCGCCAGCCGGTGTCGTGGTACGCCCAGGCACTGGGCATCACGCCGGGCCAGCTCACCCGGCTGAGTCACGAGCTGCTGGGCCTGTCGGCGCAGGCGGTGGTCAACGCACGCGTGGTGCACGAGGCGCAGCGCGAGTTGATCTATTCCTCCCTGTCGGTCAAGCAGATCGCGGCCGTGCTGGGCTTCGAGGACGAGGCTTATTTCGGCCGCTTCTTCAAGAAACACACAGGCCACCGTCCCACCGAATTCCGCGTTCTGGGGCGCCAGCGCCTGTCGGCGTCTTGAGGGGACGCTCAGGCCACGGCCTGGGCCAGGGCCAGGTACTCGGCCACCGGCACCTCTTCGGCGCGGCGCTGCAGGTCGAAAGTGCCGGTGAATTGGCGGGCCTCCAGCCACTTGCCCAGGCTGTGGCGCAGCAGCTTGCGGCGCATGCTGAAGGCCACCTGCACCAGCTCCTCCAGCAGCTTGGGGTCGAGCTCGGGCGGTGTGGCCAGCGGCACCATGCGCACCACCGCGCTGTCCACCCGCGGCGGCGGGTCGAAGCTCTCGGGCGGCACGAAGAGCACATCTTCCATGGTGTAGCGCCACTGCAGCATGACCGACAGGCGCCCGTAGTCGCTGGTGGCGGGTTGGGCCACCATGCGGTCGATCACCTCTTTTTGCAGCATGAAGTGCTGGTCCAGCACCACGTCGGCCACCGGTAACAGGTGAAAGAGGATGGGGCTGGAGATGTTGTAAGGCAGGTTGCCGACGACGCGCAGCGGCCCTTTTTGCGCCGCCAGTGCTCTGAAGTCCACCCGCAGCACGTCCGACTCGATGACTTCGAGTTGCGGGTGCGCGCGCAGGCGCACGGCCAGGTCGCGGTCCAGTTCGATGACGGTGAGTCGGCCCAGGCGCTCAACCAGGGGTTGGGTCAGCGCGGCCAAGCCCGGGCCGATCTCGACCATGGCGTCGCCCGGTTTGGGCGCGATCGCCTGGACGATGCCGTCGATGATGCCGCCGTCACTCAGGAAGTGCTGGCCGAAGCGTTTGCGCGCCTGGTGCTTCATCGGGGGGGCTCGCGGTATTCCACGTAGGCTTTGGCGCGCAGGTCGCGTGCCCAGTCTGCGTAGGCGCGCTCCAGCATGGCTTCGCGCACCTTGGGCCGCGCGGCATCGCGTTTTTCTTTCAGGCCCAGTTTGGCTTCGCGGCGTTCCAGCACCTGGATCAGGTGCACGCCAAAGCGCGACACCACCGGTTCGGACACCTGGTTGAGGGCGAGACCATCCATGGCTTGCTCGAACTCGGGCACGTACATCCCGGGGTTGGCCCAGCCGAGGTCGCCGCCGGCCTTGGCCGAGCCGTCCTGGCTGTGCTGGCGGGCCACTTCGGCAAAGTCGGCCTTGCCGGCAACGATGTCGTTGCGCCACAGGCGCATCTGCTCGGATGCGGCCTGCGGCGTCATCTGGCGCGAGGTGCGCAGCAGAATGTGGCGGGCGCGGGTCTGGGTCACGGTGGCTTCGCCGGCGGGGCGGGTCGCCTTGCGTTCCAGCACCTTGAGCACGTGGAAGCCGGCGCCGCTGCGCACCGGGTCGGTCACCTGGCCGGTTTTGAGGCTGCGGGTGGACTCGATGAACAGCTCCGGGTAACGGTCCAACGTGCGCAAGCCCATCGTGCCACCTTGCTGGCGTTCCGGGCCGTCGGACAGCTCGCGTGCCAGGGCAGCGAAATCTTCGCCGGCCGCCGCGCGTTCGCTGGCGCGCATGGCGCGGGCCAGGCGCGACGCCACTTCGCCCGGCTTCGCGCCTTCTGGCACCGCCACCAGGATGTGGCCGAGGTTGAGTTCGTCGGGGCCGGCGGCGGGGGCGGGTTGGTTTTTCAGGTACTCATCGATGTCGCGATCGGTCACCCGCAGGGTGGCCTCGACCTCGCGCTCGCGCAGGCGCTGCAAGGTGATCTCGCGGCGGATCTGCTCGCGAAAGCGGTTGCGGTCAATGCCTTCACGGGCCAGGCGTTCGCGAAAGCTCGCGAGGTCCATCTGGTTTTGCTCGGCCACGCTTTGTTCGGCCTGGTCGAGCACCGCGGTTTCCACCTTGATGCCGATTTCCTCGGCACGCTGCAATTGGGCCTGTTCCACAACCAGCATCTCCAGCACCTCGCGCAGCAGCTCGGGACGGGCCGGGACGGGTTCGCCGCGCGCGCGCAGCTGCCGTTCGATCACGCCGGCGCGGGTGCGAACCTCGCTGGCGGTGATGGGCGCGCTGTTGACGACGGCGGTGATGTGGTCGGCCTCTTGTGGCGCGGCGCTGGCCGCAGGCGTGGCCAGGAGGCCGGCGCTGGCGCCCGGCAGGCGCAGTGCCTGGGCGTTTACGAGCCCACACGCCAGGGCCATCGCGGCCGACACCAGCGTCCAGCGCCAGGAGGGTTCACTCATAGCGGCTGAAGCGCGACGGTGGGGTGATTTCTTCACGCAGGTACTGGTAGCGGGGCACATTGTCTTTGAGCGTCTTCAGGGGGTTGGAACCGACGCGGGTGAAGCCCACGAATTCCAGTTGGAACAGGATGCGGCGGTTGGCCGAGTTGATGCTGCGCTGCAGGCTCTCGACCACCACGCGGCCGATCCAGCAGCCCGCATCGTACTCAAAGCCCGCCACCAGATCGACCACCTTGCGGTCGGGCACGCTGTAGTTGACGCGGCCCACGCTGTACCAGCGCCCCGCGCCCAGGCCGCCGCCGGCCTCGCGACTTTCCGGCGTGGACTCGCCCCAGCTCAGTGGCCATTGCCAGCCCACGTCCAGCTGTTCGCTGGTGCCCCGCTGAAGGCGGTAGGCGGTGCTGATCACGCGGTAGTCGCCTGGCGTGTGGCGCACGCTCAGGGTCGTGCGCGCGGATTCGCGGTTCTTGGGGTTGAACTGCACGTTGGTCTCGAAGGACCACTGGGGCGTCCAGTTCAGGCGCGCGCCCACCAGCATGTCGCTCAGTCGCTCGGCCACGGGCTGGGCGCCTGGCAGCACCACGTTCTGGTCGCTCAGGCGAAGGCGTTGTGCCACGCCAAACTTGGCCAGCTCCACGCCGCTGTTGGGGTCGATCAGGCGCGAGGTGGCGCCCAGGGTGAGCACGTGGGCGTCGGCGATGCGGTCTTGGCCACCGTAGGGGTTTTCGGTGTAGATGGTGGCGAGGTTGAAGTCAAAGGCGGCCGCGTCGTAGTTGGGCAGCAGGCTCTGGTTCTTGAACGGCGTGTAGGCGTAGAAGGCGCGCGGCTCCAGGGTCTGGATCAGGTCGCGCCCCAGCACGCGGGTGTCGCGTTCGAAGAACATGCCGCTGTCCACACTGAAGGTGGGCAGTGTGCGTGAGGCGGTGCGACGCCCGTCGGCCATGGCCACCTGCGTCTGGTACTGGGTGGCGTGCAGTTGCAGGCGCGGGGTCACGTACCAGGCGGGCGTGGCCCAGGTGCGCGAGATCGCGCCGATGGCCAGCAGGCGTGTGCCGTCGAGGTTGTTGGCGGTTTGCACGCGGTCGGACGCAAACCGGGTGGCCTCGGTGCGCAACGACCAATCCCAGCCCCGGCTGCCGGCCAGGGTCTGGTCGGTTTCTGCGAACCGCGCGGTCAGCGACGGCAGGCGGTTGAAGGGCGCGAGGATGGGGGCGTTGACGTCCTGCAGCGTCTGCCAGCGGTAGGCACCCGCCGTGAACGCCCAAGATCCACGTGCCCAGGACAGCACGCCTTCGCTGGCCAGCAGGCGCGAGGTCAGGGAGGTCATGGTGCGCGGAAAGTCGCGCCAGTAGTTGTCGTCGCTGACCCGGTTGAGGTTGAGCCTCAAGCCCACCGGGCCAATGTCCAGTGGTGTGTCCAGCTGCTGGTTGTGCTGGACGGCATAGGCCCAGCGGTTGGCGTCACGCAGCTTGTCGGAGGGCATGTAGGCGCCGCGCAGTTGGCCGTTGTAGCTGGTGTCCAGGTAGCGGTACTCGCCACCCAGGTCGATGCCCCGGCGCGTCATCAGCGTGGGGTAGAGCGTGGCGTCCCGCTGCGGGCTGATGTTCAGGTAATACGGCAGCGTGAGTTCCAGGCCGCTGACGTTGTCGATGTTGATGGTGGGCGGCAGCATGCCCGACTTGCGCTTGTCGCTGATCGGAAAGCTCAGGTAGGGCGCGGCCAGCAGCGGGATGTCCTTGAACTTGAGCACGCCGTTGGTGGCGTAGGCCACTTCCTCGGCCTGGTCGAATTCGATGCTGGCGGCGTTGACCACCCAGTCCGGCAGCCAGCTGGGGCCGGGGCGGCGGGTGCAGGTGGTGTAGCTGGCGCGCCGCGCCACCGAGCGGTTTTCGTCGATGAAGTCCAGGCGCTCGGCTTCGCCGTGCCCTTTGGTACGGAGCAGCGAGAAGGTGGGCTGCAGGAAAAAACCCGTGTTGTCGTCGAGTTTCAGCTCCAGCTCCGGGCCTTCGTACACGTTGCCGTCGCGCACGATGCGCACCCGTCCGCTGGCGGTCAGGCGCTCGTTGTTCTCGTCGTAGCTCAGGCGGTCGCCCCGCACCACGGTGTCGTGGCGGCGCAGCACGGCGTCACCTTCCAGGTGGGTGACGCCATCGCCGCTGCTCGACATCTGTTGGGCGCTGACAAAACTGGGCGCGAGGGACTGGGCATCGGGCGGCAGGCGTTCCAGCAGGCGCCACGACGGCTGCAGCACCAGCGGCGGTTCGCCCATGGTGTCCTGGGCATGCGCAGGTGCCGACAACAGCATGGCCACCGCACTGCCCAGCACCCCACGCCGCCAGCTTGGCGCAGCCATGTGGGCGCGCTGGCGAGGCGTGCCGGCGACGAAGGGGGGAAGAGGCAGACGAGTGCGTTTCAAGTCGGGGCCCGAAGATCGAGGTGCGCGGGCGGCCGGCGGCCGTTTGTAGAATCGCCGGGGATTATCCTACGCCCCATGTCCTCTTCCTCCATTGCCTGGTCCGACCCCCAACGCCAGCAGGCTTTCGCGATCTGGCTGAGCCAGGTCGCCCCGTCTCACGGCCTGCTTCCCGACAGCTTGCGCCTGGCCTCGGCCGATGCGTCCTTCCGCCGCTATTTCCGGCTGGACGATGCGCAGGGCGGCAGCCACATCGTGATGGATGCGCCGCCGCAGGTTGAAAACAGCGAACCCTTTGTGCGCATCGCCCGCCTGCTGGACACCGCAGGTCTGAAGGTGCCAGCGGTGCATCAGTGGGACGAAGCACAGGGCTTTATGCTGCTCAGCGATCTGGGCAGCAGCACCTTGCTGGAGCAACTCGACCCTGAGCGGCCGGACGCCGCCCTGCCCTGGTTCGGGCGTGCCACGGACAGCCTGCTGCGCTTGCAGCAGGCCTCGCGCCCCGGCGTGCTGCCCGCCTACGACGAGGCCTTGCTGCGCCGGGAGTTGCAGCTGTTTCCCGACTGGTACCTCGGTCAGCACAAAGGTGTGGCGTTGGACGACGCGGAGCGCCAGACTTTGCAGTCGGCCTTCGACCAAATCGTCAAGGTCAATCTGGCGGCACCGCAGGTGTTCGTGCACCGCGACTTCATGCCGCGCAACCTCATGGTGCCCGCCGGGACGCCAGATGCCGACAGCGCCCGCGCGCTGGGCGTGCTGGACTTCCAGGACGCGGTGTACGGTCCCATCACCTACGACATCGCCTGTTTGCTGCGCGATGCCTTCCTGAGCTGGGACGAACCTTTTGTCATCGACGTCACCGTGCGTTACTGGGAAAAAGCCCGCAAAGCAGGCCTGCTGGACTTTGAGGGCTGGAGCGAGGACTTCGGCGCCTTTTACCGCGCAGTGGAGTGGATGGGCTTGCAGCGCCACCTCAAGGTGGCCGGTATCTTTGCGCGCCTCACCTTGCGTGACGGCAAGCCCAAGTACCTGGCCGATGCGCCGCGTTTCATCCATTACATCCGCCACACCGCCGCCCGCTACCGGGAGCTGGGGCCGCTGCTGCGCGTGATCGATCGCGTCGAGGGCCTTGAAGGCCTCAGCGGCTTCGCCTTCGGGCGGGTGTGAGCAGGCCCGGCGATGCCGCGTTTTTTCTGCCCCGCCGATCTGCACACCGGCGCCGAGTTGCTGTTGCCCGCGGGTGCCGCGCGCCACGTGCAGGTGCTGCGCCTGCAGCCGGGAGATGGCATCACCTTGTTCAACGGCCAAGGGGGTGAGTTCGAGGCCACCGTGGCGCGCATGGGCCGCAGCGACGTGGCGGTGACCGTGGGCGCCCACCAGGCGGTGGAACGCGAAGCCGCCCGGGCCGTGACTTTAGCCATTGGCATGCCGGCCAACGAGCGCATGGACTGGCTGGTGGAAAAAGCCACCGAGCTGGGCGTGGCGCGCATCCAGCCGCTGCTGACCGAGCGCTGCGTGCTGCGGCTCAAGGGCGAACGCGCCGAGAAGAAGGTGGCGCATTGGCAGGCGGTGGCCGAGGCTGCGTGCGAGCAGTCCGGCCGCAACCGCGTGCCCCAGGTGGCGCCGGTGCGTGAACTGGCGGCCTGGCTGGCCGAAGCGCCCGCCGAGGGGGCACGCTGGGTGTTGTCCTTGCGTGAGGGTGTGCGCCCCGCGCGCACGCTGTTGGCGGCTGAACCCTCGGCGCTGACTGTGGCGCTGGGGCCGGAGGGCGGGCTGGCCACGGGCGAAGAAGATCGCTTGCTGGCCGCCGGCTTTGTGCCGGCCAGCCTGGGGGCGGCGGTGTTGCGGTCGGAAACGGCGGCACTGGCTGCGTTGGTGCTGGCCAGCGCCTGACTGCACCCGCGGTCAGCCCGGTGGGTACACGGCCGAGGGGTCGGTGTGGATCAGCGACAGCGGGTAGCGCTGGCCAGCGTGGTGGTCCAGCACACATTGCAACACCACTGGACTGCGGTGGCGGGCTGCGCTGGCGCGCACTTCCTCCAGCGTCATCCACACGGTGCGCACGATGCCGGTGTCCAGCGCACGTCCGGGTACCACGTCCCCCAGCTCACCGCTGAAGGCCAGCCGCAAGTAGGTCACGCCTTGCGGTTGTTCCGGTGTGGCGGCGGCATGGGTGAGGTAGATGCCGATCAGGGCCGTGGGTGTGAAGGGGTGGGCGGTTTCTTCCAGGGCCTCGCGCGCGCAGCCGTCCTGCGGGCGCTCACCGGGGTCGAGGTGGCCGGCGGGGTTGTTCAGCCGTAGGCCGTCGGCCGTGTGTTCTTCCACGAGGAGGTAGCGGCCATCGCGTTCGATCACCGCGGCCACGGTGACGTTGGGTTTCCAGCGTTCTGTCATGCGCCGTCATTATCCGGCTCCGCTCCCGCCTCGGCTTCTGCCAATGGCTCGGTCTCGGCGCGGGGCAGCAGCAGCGCAAACCGGCAACCCAGGCCGGTGTCGCTGCTGAGGGTGACCTGGCCGCCATGGCGCACCGCCACCGTTTTCACGAAAGGCAGGCCCAGGCCCGTGCCTTCGGTGCGTATGCCTTGCTGCACCCGATAGAAAGGCCGGAACAGGTGCACTTGCGCCTCGCGCGAGATGCCTGGCCCTTCGTCCTGTATCCACACCTCCCAGAACGTGCCCTGCGCCTGCACGCCGCAGCGCACGCGGCTGCCTTCTGGCGAGTATTTGATGGCGTTGCCCACCAGGTTGGCCAGCGCGCGCGAAAACAGCTCGCGATCGACCAGGCTTTCCTTCAGGTCGTGTGGGCCAACAAATTCCAGCACGATGCGTTTGGCCTGCGAGGGCTCCCAGGCGTCGTCCATGGCTTCGCTGAGCAGGTCGTTGAGGTTGTAGGGCTCCAGCTCGTAGTCGCGCGACTGGGCGCGGACCAGGTTGATGAAGTCGTCCGACAGGGCGAGCGCCTTGCGCGCGTGGCGTTCGATGCGGTCTTGGAATTGGGCGCTGGTCATGGCCTCGGGGTCCTGACGCAACAGGTCGATGAGCGTCAGGATGGCCGATTGGGGCGAGCGCATGTCGTGGCTCAGGAAATGCATGGCGTCGTCGCGCTGCCGCTGTTCCGTGCGCATGCGGGTGACGTCCACCAGACTCAGGATCCAGCCCGTGTGGATGCCACCTGCGCTGAAGGACGGTGCCCATTTCACCAGCAGGTCACGGCCCCGGCGGTCGTGCGCTTCCAGCGAACCGGTGTCCAACGGCGCCCCGCGCAGGTGTTCGGCGAGTTGCAGTGGCAGGCCGTCGCGGCTCGCCAGGTCGTCGGTCAGGCTGTTCAGTGATCGCCCGCCCAGGTCTTCGGCCAGGTGGACGTTGAAGTGGCGCGCGGCGGCGGCGTTGGCCAGGGCGATGCGCTGGTCGGTGTCGCACACCAAGGTGGCGTCGGGCAGGCCGTTGAGGCTGTCGCTCACAAAGCGGTGCAGGTCGCGCAGCTGGTGGGTCACGCTGGTCAGCGCCTCGATGCGGCGGTCCAGAAAATCGCCCCGCCCCGGTCGCCGCCGGGATGGCAGGGGCACGGTCACGCCGCTGTCGCGGAAGTGGCGGTACTCGGCCACCAGGTATCGGGTGGCCGCGTCCATGCGGCGCCAACTCCACAACACGTAAGACAGCACGAGGCCCAGGACACCGGCCACCGGCCCCAGTTGCACCTGAAACCACACCGCACTGGTGACCGTGACCAGGGCCATGGTGGCCGTGAGACCAGCGCACAGCAGCAGGCCGGCCAGCGGGGGCATGAAGGCCAAGCCGGAGAGGGCCAGCAGCACGGGCAAGGTGTTGAACAGGGTGTTGACCCAGGTGGGCGCCAACACAGGCGACAGGTCTTTCAGCAGGGCGTCGACCAGGTTGGCGGTGATTTCCACGCCCGGCATCAGGCGTTGGGCGTCGGTGACCGGGGTGGCGTACAGATCGCCGATGCCGGTGGCCGTGGCGCCCACCAGCACCAGCTTGCCACGGAAGGTTTCGGGCGGCACCGTGCCATCGAGCACGTCCACGTAGGGGTAGCGCGCAAAGCTGCCAGGTGGCCCCGCAAACGCGATGTTGATCTGGTGGCTGCGCTGCCAGTCCAGGCGCTGGCCAGACACCGGGTCGATGGTCCCTTGTTCAATGTGGGCGGATCCGGGCAGTGGCTTTGTGTTGGACCAATAGCCGCCTACCTGCAACACGTCCAGTCCGAAATGGTTCCATTGCCGCTCGGGCTGGCCTTCGCGCAGGTAGACCTGGCGGGCCACACCGTCCTCGTCCACCGGCAAGTGCACGTGGCCGATGGTGGCGGCCTGGCGGGCAAAGTCTGGCAGGGGTTCCACGGGAACCGCACCGCCGGCCTGGTTCTGCATCATCATGGGCAACACGACCTTGCCGCTGTGGCCCATGGCCTGCGCGAGGTGGCGGTCGTTGTCGGGTTGGCGGGTGTCGGCTTCGGACAGCAGCAGGTCCAGCCCGATGGCGGCAGGCTGGCCGGCTGCGATACGGTCGATCAGTCCGGCATGCAGGGTGCGGGGCCAGGGCCAGCGGCCCAGCGCGGCGATGCTTTTGTCGTCGATGCCGACCAGCACGACAGGGCTTTGCGACACGTCTCGCGGCAACATGCGCACCAATGCATCCTGCAGCAGCCGGTCGGTGCGCACCAGCAGGCTGGTCTGCTGCAGCAGGGTCACCAGCGCCAGCACCGCCACTGTCATCAGCAGCCACTCGCCCCAGCCCACTTGGCGGTAAGACCGGCGCTCGGGCAGGGACACCATGGGGTGGCGTCAGCGCGGGCGCTGTAGGGTCTCGTTGCCCACGCCAACGGCCTTGTCGCCGGCCTTGACGGCCTCGTTGTCGCCCGTGCGCAAGCCAGCCGTGTTCAACGCCAGCCGGTGCACCGGCGACAGGCGACTGGTGCGGCCTTCTGCGTCGCGGCTTTGCCAGCGCAGGTAAACGGCCTCGGCGCCGGTGGCCGGCAAGGTCACCTCGCTGCCACTGAGCCAGTCGTCCCGCAACAGACGGGTGAAGCCCGCATCTTCGGCCAGCTGCACGCGGTAACTCATGCCCGGCTTGGCCGACCAGAACGCGCTGTTCGCTTCCGCCCCGCTGGTTGGCGCGGATGTCGCGACGACCTCAAATGCGCTGGGCAAGCTGTAGGGGCCCTGACCACCCGGGGCACGTGCAGAGCGGCTGGCCACACGCCAGTGGTAGCGGCCCGGCGGCAGCTGTGCGATGTGTTCGCAGCGTGTGGCGTTGGTTGTGTCCACCACTGGCTGACTGAAGCTGAGGTCCTTGGCCACCTGAATGCGGTAGCCCTCTACATCCAGCAGCTCCGTGCAGCGAAGCGTGATCGCGGTGCCTGCGACGTTCGCACCAGCGGCCGGATAGCGGTACAACGGCGCAGCAGGTGTGGCCAAGACGCGGAACTTGTGCTCGGCCGTCTGGCCCAGCAGGCCCAGTTTGTCCAGGCTTTGGACCGCCAGCGTGTAGGGTCCGTCATCCAGCGCTTGCCACACCACGCGGGGGTCTTTCACCCAGCTTTCACGCACCACCGCACCTGGGGTGTCTGTCGTGTCTGTTTGCAGCACGCGCACGCGGTAGGCCTGTGCCTGTGGTTGGTTGGGCAGAGCGAATGGCACGAATTCGCCGTCGTCCCACTGCGAGGGTAGGCCAGACAAATCGGCCGCGGGCAAGAGCGCCCCACGCTGCAGTCCTCCGATGGTGCCCACGCGTGCGCCTTCTCCGGCCGCGAGGGTGGTGGACTGCCGCCGGTTCAGCAGCGAGCGCACCACCACTTTGCCTTGGGCAACGTCGCTGGTCGCGGCATCGGGGTCGGCAGAGACGCCAAAGCGCGTGCCACGCACGCTGGCCACCGCCATGGGGGTGTGGACGTCGAAACGCGAGCCGGGGTGCTGGCGTGGCACGACATCGCTCTCCACCCTACCCGACAGCATGCGGATCACGGTCTGGCTTTGTTGGCTCTGGTGGTCACGGCGTAGTTTTTCCAACTTGGCTGTGGCCCCGGCGGAGAGCCCGAAGGCCGAGCCATCGGCGAGTTTCAGTCGGACAAAGGCTTTGTCGCGCACTTCGATCTGGGTGCCTTCCGGCACGCTGGCCCCGGCGCGCAACAGGCTGGGGGGTTGGCCGCCAGGAGGGGTGGCCCACACCTCGCCCAGCACAAAGGCCACCGAGGCGTCTGCTGCAGGCAGGCCACCCGCTGCTGCTGGGATGCGCAACACCTGCCCAATGCGCAGGCGGTTGGGATCGGCCAAGTGGTTGGCGCGCTGCAGCACAGGCCACTGGGTCGCGTCACCGGTGTGTTGTTCGGCAATGGACCACAGCGTGTCGCCGGCCTGTACGGGGTGCTGCAGTTCGGCCAGCGCGGTGCATGCACTGCCAGTCAGCAGCGCCGCCAGTGCCCACGCCACAGCGGGGGTGGTGCGCGGCGCCGTGTCAGCTTTGTGCCTGGGCAAGTTGTGCGTCGGCTTCATAGTCTTCGTTCCCTATCGATTCCAGACGGTATCCCTGGCCGTACACGGCGCTGAGGCGGTAGCCGTTTTCCGGCCGCAGGTTGAGCACGCTGCGGATGCGGGAGATGTGGGTGTCCAGCGAACGCGACATCAGTTCGGTGCCGGGTGGGTTGGACGAGCCCCAGAGGCTTTCCAGCAGGTGGCGGCGCGACAGCAACCGGCCCTTGTTGCGGAACAGGAAGAGGGCGATGTCGAATTCCTTCTGGGTCAGCGACACGGCCTTGCCGTCGATTTCCAGCCGACGGCCAATGGGCATGAATTTGTAGCGGCCCCACACCTGCTCGGTGGGCAATGGCTCGGCATACACGCGGCGCAGCAGCGCTTGCACGCGCGCCACCAGCTCGCCCACGCGCATGGGCTTGATCATGAAATCGTCGGCACCGCAGGACAGACCCTCAACGATGTCACGTTCCTCTCGGCGATTGGTAAGGAACAGGATGGGAATGCGTTCGGTCAGGTTGTCCCGAATCCATTGCACGATTTCAGGGCCCGTGATGTCGGGCAGCGACCAGTCCAGGACCAGCAGGTCGTAAGACTCGCGGCGCAATTCCCGCAAGAGGCTGTCCCCATCCTGAAACACGTGGCAGTCGTGTCCGACGGCCTGCAATGTGTACTTCGTCAACTCCAATTGGTCGACGTCATCGTCTAATGCTGCGACTCGCATGTATTTCCTCTCCCCTACCGCGCACGATTGTGAATATTGTCTGTGCCGGACCAGAAATTTTAACGATATCGCATCTTTTGTGTGAAATCGGAGCGTGAACAATTGTCAGAGATTGACGTGGATCTTTGACTATTCAACGTGACTGCGCACGTGCACGCGGGGCCGGCCAGGCTCGTCAGTTAGCATTCAGGTTCAATTGTCCAACCGGAGGAGACACATGCTGAGTGGCATACCGGCCGCGATGGCCCGTGGGCTGACGCTTGCCTGGGCGCGGGAAGCGTCATATGGCGGGAGCCGGGGCTTTGCTGGCCCGTTGGCCCTGAATGAGGGGCTTCGGCATGGCTAAACCCTTGACGTTTGTCCAACGTGGCTTCGCTGCCTTGATGTGCGCTGTGGTACTGGCGGGCTGTGCCGTGCCCGATCCGTCGCGAGGCGAGGTGGGGCGCTACAAGCTGGCTCTGCCCGATGCCAGCCGCTGGACCGAAATTCCTGCGGGCGATGTGTTCCAGGCGCCGTTGGCCGTGTCCGGCGAGCCCGGCGCCCTGCCCTTGCGCACGCGCGCCTGGGGTCTGCCTGGCACCGATGGCGGCTGGCAGGCGGTGGTGTTGCTGCACCTCGGCGACGCCAGCCGCAGCACCGTGACGTCCTGGGCCAAGGTGTGCCCCCAGCAGCGGGGCGTGCTGGTGCACGACGAAGCCGCTGGCAGCGCCACGCGCATCGATTGCCTGCGTCTGCGCCGTTGGGCCATGGCGGAAGATTGGTTCGAGCAGCAACGGCCTGATTTGGCGCGGTGGACGCAGCAGCAGTCGGTGCGGCTGAGCAGCACCCCGGCCCTGGTCAGCCACATGTTCACCACCTCTCGTGGTGAGTTCCTGATGCTGGATGTGCTGGCCGACCAGTCGTTGGTGCGGCCCGAGACCCGGAGCAACGAGGCGTTTCTCCGCGCGGGTATCCCCGCGCAGGAATGGAGCGGACGCGTGGCTCAGGCCGTGCGCCATGCCGCCGGCATGGTCGACGGCCACTTGCTGCTGCCCGATTTCCCCTTTCCCTTTCATCGGCCTTCTTCTACCGCAATGAGGACCTCCCCATGACTTCTGGCGCTTCCCCTGAGACAGCCGCAGCCGGCGCGGCCGCCACCGCCGCGCAACGGATTGGCGTTCCTCGCGAGATTTTTCCTGGTGAAAAACGCGTGGCCACCGTGCCCGATGTCGTCGTCAAGCTGATCAAGCTGGGCTTCCAGGTGGTGGTGCAAAGCGGTGCCGGCGATCTGGCCAACGTCAGCGACGAAGACTACCGCCAGGCCGGGGCCAGCATCGCGCCCACGGCGCAAGCGCTCTGGAGCGGCAGCGACATCGTGTTCAAGGTGCGTCCGCCCACCACCGATGAGGTGGCGCTGATGCACGCGGGCCAGACCCTGATCGGCTTCATCTGGCCGGCCCAGAACCCCGATCTGATGCAGCAACTGGCGGCACAGAAAGTGACCGCACTGTCCATCGACGCGCTGCCGCGCACGCTCAGCCGCGCACAGAAGATGGACGCGTTGACCTCGATGGCGGGGGTCAGTGGCTACCGCGCCGTGGTGGAAGCTGCCAATGCTTTCGGTCGCTTCTTCAATGGCCAGATCACCGCCGCCGGCAAGGTGCCGCCGGCCAAGGTGTTCATCGCGGGTGCCGGGGTGGCGGGCCTGGCCGCCATCGGTGCGGCCGCCAGCCTGGGCGCCATTGTGCGCGCCAACGACACGCGCGCCGAGGTGGCCGACCAGGTGGTCTCGCTGGGCGGCGAATTCGTGAAAGTGGACTACGAGGAAGAGGGCTCGGGCGGCGGCGGCTATGCCAAGGTCATGAGCGAAGGCTTCCAGGCCGCGCAGCGCGAGATGTACGCGAAGCAGGCGCGCGAGGTGGACATCATCATCACCACAGCGCTCATCCCCGGCAAGCCGGCACCCAAGCTCATCACTGCGGAGATGGTGCAGAGCATGAAGCCTGGCAGCGTGATCGTGGACATGGCGGCCGAACAAGGCGGCAACTGCGAGCTCACCGTGCCTGGCGAAGCGGTGGTGCGCCACGGCGTCACCATCGTGGGCTACACCGACCTGGCCTCGCGCATGGCGCTGCAGTCGTCCACGCTGTACGCGACCAACCTGTTCCGCCTCAGCGAAGAGCTGTGCAAAACCAAGGACGGGCAGATCAACGTCAACATGCAGGACGACGCGATCCGTGGCCTGACTGTGATCAAGGAGGGTGAGATCACCTGGCCCGCGCCGCCCATTGCGGCTGCGCCCAAGCCACCGGCCAAGCCAGCGGTGGCCGCGCCCAAGGCGCCGGCCCACGGCCATGGGCCTGGCGAGCCGATGTCGGCCAAGTCGCTGGCCATCGTGTTCGGCGTCGGCGCGCTGCTGTTTGCGTTGGTCGGCCTCTACGCGCCAGCGTCGTTCCTGTCGCACTTCACGGTGTTCGTGCTGGCCTGCTTTGTGGGCTATATGGTCGTGTGGAACGTCACGCCCTCGCTGCACACACCGCTGATGAGCGTGACCAACGCGATCAGCTCCATCATCGCCATCGGTGCGCTGATCCAGGTCGCGCCACCGCTGGACGCGGCGGGCGCCGCCGACCGGCCCAACGCCCTCATCCTGGGCTGCGCTGTGCTGGCGCTGGTGCTCACCGCCATCAACATGTTCGGCGGCTTTGCCGTCACCCGCCGCATGCTGGCGATGTTCCGCAAATAAGAAGAGGACCGATCCCATGACCTCCAGTCTGGCCACCATGGCCTACATCGGCGCCACCATCCTGTTCATCCTCAGCCTGGGCGGCTTGTCCAACCCCGAAACCGCGCGTCGTGGCAACTTGTTTGGCATGGTTGGCATGACCATCGCCGTGTTGGCCACTGTGTTGGGCCCACGCGTCACGGCCGCCGGCATTCCCTACATCGTTGGCGCCCTGGTGGTGGGCGGGGCCATCGGCCTCTATGCCGCCAAGAAGGTGCAGATGACGCAGATGCCCGAGCTGGTTGCGCTCATGCACAGCCTGGTGGGCCTGGCGGCTTGCCTGGTCGGCTTTGCCAGCTACGTCGACACCTCCACCGTGTTCGCCACCCCGGCCGAAAAAGCCATCCACGAGATGGAGATTTACATCGGCATCCTGATTGGCGCGGTCACCTTCTCGGGCTCCATCGTCGCCTTCGGCAAGCTCAGCGGTCGCATTGGTGGCAAGCCGTTGCTGCTGCCCGCGCGCCACTGGCTCAACCTCATCGGTCTGCTGATCGTCATCTGGTTCGGTCGCGAATTCCTGCACGCCCACGACATCCAAGCTGGCATGACGCCGCTGATCGTGATGACCGTGATCGCATTGCTGTTCGGCATCCACATGGTGATGGCGATTGGCGGCGCCGACATGCCGGTCGTGGTGTCCATGCTCAACAGCTACTCAGGCTGGGCGGCGGCGGCCACCGGATTCATGCTCAGCAACGACCTGCTGATCGTGGTGGGCGCGCTGGTGGGTTCTTCCGGCGCGATCCTGAGTTACATCATGTGCCGGGCGATGAACCGCAACTTCATCAGCGTGATCGCTGGTGGTTTTGGTGGCGGCGCACCCGCTCCCAAGGCCGCCGCCGGTGCGCCGGCCGAACCGCAGGGTGAGGTCACGCCCGTCAGCGCCACCGAGACGGCCGAATTGCTGCGCGACGCCAAGAACGTGATCATCGTGCCGGGCTATGGCATGGCCGTGGCCCAGGCCCAGCACACGGTGTTCGAAATCACCAAGCTGTTGCGCGAAAAGGGTGTGAACGTGCGCTTCGGCATCCACCCGGTGGCCGGGCGCATGCCGGGTCACATGAACGTGCTGCTGGCCGAGGCCAAGGTGCCTTATGACATCGTGATGGAGATGGACGAGATCAACGACGACTTCCCCGACACCGATGTCACCATGGTGATTGGCGCCAACGACATCGTGAACCCGGCGGCACAGGACGACCCCACCAGCCCCATCGCCGGCATGCCAGTGCTCGAGGTGTGGAAGGCGCGCACGTCCATCGTGATGAAACGCAGCATGGCCAGCGGCTATGCGGGCGTGGACAACCCGTTGTTCTACAAAGAGAACAATCGCATGCTGTTTGGCGATGCCAAAAAGATGCTGGACGAGGTGCTGGGGGCGTTGCGGGCCTGATCGTTCCCAGCCGCCCAGATCGCACAGGAGCCCGCGGGCTCCTTTTTCATTTGTTGAGAAATTAGAGTCGCAAACCCATCTGCGCTCAGGGAAAAACACGAAGCCTGACGCACCACTGACGCGGCACAATGCGTTTGGACGCGGCACATGCCTGGGGGATGTGCGGCTGGTTTTGTTCACATTCATTGATTCGGAGACTTCATGCCTTCCTCGACCCAAGAGCGCCCCTGGTTGTCGGCCTACCCCGAGGGGGTGCCCGCCGACGTGGATGTGGCGCAGTACGGCTCGCTGGTGGCGCTGATGGAGGAAAGCTTCCAGAAGTACGCCAGTCGCACGGCCTACCACTTCATGGGCAAGGACTTCAGCTACGCGCAGACCGACAGCCTGTCGGTGGCCTTCGGTGCGTACCTGCAGGGCCTGGGTCTGGTCAAGGGTGACCGGGTCGCGATCATGATGCCCAACGTGCCGCAATACCCTGTGGTGGTGGCGGCGGTGCTGCGGGCCGGTTTTGTGGTGGTGAACGTCAACCCGCTCTACACACCGCGCGAGCTGGAGCACCAGCTCAAGGACTCCGGCTCCAAAGCCATCGTCATCATCGAAAACTTCGCCAGCACGCTGGAGCAGTGCATCGCCGCCACGCCGGTCAAGCACGTGGTGTTGTGTGCCATGGGCGACATGCTGGGCCTGCTCAAGGGCGCCATCGTCAACTACGTGGTGCGCAACGTGAAGAAGATGGTGCCGGCCTACAGCCTGCCCCAGGCGGTGCGCTTCAACGATGCCGTGGCCAAGGGCACACGTGGCACGCTCAAACGGCCCGACATTAAGGCCGATGACGTGGCCGTGCTGCAGTACACCGGCGGCACCACGGGCGTGAGCAAAGGCGCGGTGCTGCTGCACCGCAACGTCATCGCCAACGTGCTGCAGTCCGAAGCCTGGAACAGCCCGGTGATGACCAAGGTGCCGCAAGGCGAGCAGATCACCACCGTGTGTGCCTTGCCGCTGTACCACATCTTCGCCTTTACCGTCTGCATGATGCTGAGCATGCGCAATGGCGGCAAAGTGCTGCTCATCCCCAATCCGCGCGATCTCCCGGCCGTGCTCAAGGAGCTGTCCAAGCACACCTTCCACAGCTTCCCGGCGGTCAACACCTTGTTCAACGGCCTGGCCAACCACCCCGATTTCGGCACCGTCAACTGGAAGAACCTGAAGGTCTCGTTGGGCGGTGGCATGGCGGTGCAGGGTGCCGTTGCCAAGCTGTGGCTGGAGAAAACCGGCTGCCCCATCTGCGAGGGTTACGGATTGTCCGAAACCAGCCCCTCGGCCAGCTGCAACCCAGTCACGAGCACCGACTACACCGGCACCATTGGCGTGCCCATTCCCGGCACCTACATGAAGTGCCTGGACGACGAAGGCCGCGAAGTGCCCTTGGGCCAACCGGGTGAAATCGCCATCCAGGGACCGCAGGTCATGGCGGGCTACTGGCAGCGCCCCGACGAAACCGCCAAGGTCATGACCGCCGACGGTTATTTCAAGACCGGTGACGTTGGCGTGATGGACGAGCGCGGTTATTTCAAGATCGTGGACCGCAAGAAAGACATGGTGCTGGTCAGTGGTTTCAACGTCTACCCCAACGAGGTGGAAGACGTGGTGGCCAAGATGGACGGCGTGCTCGAATGTGCGGTGGTGGGCGTGCCCGACGACAAGTCGGGCGAGGCTGTCAAGTTGGTCATCGTGAAAAAGAGCGAGGCGCTGACCGAGCAGATGGTGCGCGAGTTCTGCAAGGCCAACCTCACCGGTTACAAGCAGCCCAAGGTCATTGAGTTCCGCACCGAGTTGCCCAAGACGCCGGTCGGCAAGATCTTGCGCCGCGAATTGCGCGACAAGAAGTAAGCGCAGGCGTCTTTCGGCGCACAATGCAACCGCCTCCGTCCATTGGCCGAGGCGGTTTTTTCGTGGAGACACACCATGGCACAACACATTGCCATCGTCAGCGCCCTGCATGCCGAACTGGCCGAGGTGCTGGCGCTCATGCCCGATGAGCACAAGCGCACGGTGGGCGGGCGCACCTTCTGGAGCGGGCACCTGCATGGCCACGAGGTGGTGGCCACGCTCAGCGGCATGGGCAAGGTGGCGGCGGCCACCACCACCAGCCTGCTGATCGATCATTTCAAGGCCGAGCAAATCATCTTCACCGGCGTGGCCGGTGGCCTGGCGGTGGGCACCGAGGTGGGTGACGTGGTGGTGGGCAACGGCTTTGTGCAGCACGACATGGACGCCTCGCCCATGTTCCCGCGTTTTGAGCTGCCCGGCCAAGGCATCACCCGTTTGCCGGCCGATGGCGTGCTCACCCAGGTGCTCCAGGAGGCGGCGGAGGACGCGGTGACTTGGCTGCCGAAGTTGCTGGACGCGGCCACGCTGGCCAGCCTGGGCCTGCACCGGCCGGCGGTGCACAAAGGCCTGATCGTCAGTGGTGACCGCTTTGTGTCGAGCAACACCGAAGTACAGGCGCTGCGTGCCGCCCTGCCCGAAGCGCTGGCGGTGGACATGGAGAGTGCCGCCGTGGCCCAGGTGTGCCGCGACTTTGGTGTGGGTTTCGGTGCCGTGCGCACCATCTCTGACCGGGCCGACAACGAGGCCCATGTGGACTTTCCGCGTTTTCTCGACCAGGTGGCGCGGCACTACAGCGCGCGCATCATCCGCAAGGCCTTGAACCTGCTCTGAACGCTCACGCCGGGCGCTGACTGCGTGGCAGCGACAGCGGTGACAAGGCCTGCCTCAGCCGCTCTTCCCGCGCGGGCACGTCCGCGCTGAGCGCGTTTTCCACATGGCCGATGTGGGCCAGCATGCGCTGGCGGGCCAAGGGCAGATCGCCGGCTTCCATGGCCTCAACGATGGCGGCGTGTTCGTCGCACGATTGCTGGGCGTCGTGGGTGGACTGGTACAGCGTGGCCGCCAGCGTGGTGCGCGCCGTCAGGTCACGCAGCACGCCACACAACAAACGGTGCCCCATGTTTTCTGCCAGGCAGACGTGGAAATCCGCCAACATGAACGCACGGGTGGCGGCATCGGCTTGCCGGATGGCTTCGCGTTCCTGCTCGATGTGCTGGCGCAGCGCGCGCGCCACCTGTTGCAAGGGCCGACCTTCCGGGGGTGGATCGCCATCCGGGCTGAGCATCCCGGCCTCCACAATCCGTCGGGCCGAGAACGCGTCGCGGGCCTCGTCCACCGAGGGTTCGACCACATACCAGCCGCGGCGCGGCCGCACCTCCACGAACCCGCGTGCCTGCAACTGCATCAGTGCCTCGCGCACCAGCGTGCGACTGACCTGGAACAGATCGGCCAGTTCCTGCTCGCCCAGCCGCTCGCCAGGGGCGAGTTGCTGGGCCAGGATGGACTGGACGACGCGCTGGGCGATTTCGTTCTGGGTGGTCATGACCATGGAACTGTACGCGCAGCGCCTTGCGGTTTCTTGACCGGTTTCAATCCAGCACCGGTTGCTCGCGGCCGTCCAGCACCGCGTGCGCCTTGGCGCGGTCGATGTCACCTTCCCAGGCCGCCACCACCACCGTGGCCACGCAGTTGCCGATCAGGTTGCCCAGGGCGCGGGCGATGCCCATGAACCAGTCGATGGACAGCACCAGCACCAGGCCGATGGCCGGGATGGCGGGAATCGCCTGGAGCGTCGCGGCCAGCACCACGATGGCCGAACCCGGCACGCCGTGGGCGCCCTTGGAGGTGACCAGCGAGATGGCCAGGATGGTCATCAGGTCGGTCATGGAGATGGGCGTGTTGGTGGCCTGCGCAATGAACACCGCCGCCAGCGTGATGTAGATGGAGAAGGCGTCGAGGTTGAAGGAGTAGCCGGTGGGGATCACCAGGCCCACGGTCGAGTCTTTGATGCCCATGCCACGCAGCTTGGCCATGATCTGCGGCAGCACGCTGTCCGACGAGGTGGTGGCGAACACCACCGCCAATTCTTCGCGCAGGTAGCGCAGCAGCTTGAAGATGCTGAAGCCGGCCAGTCGCATGATCAGGCCCAGGATGCCAAAGACGAAGAAGATCACCGCCACGTAAAACAGCACCACCAGCATGCCCAGCTGCTTGAGTGAGCCCAGGCCGTACTTGCCCACGGTGAAGGCGATGGCACCCAGCACGCCCAGGGGCGCCAGTTTGATGATGATGCCCATGATCTTGAACAACACGTGCGAGAGCGTGTCGATGAAGTTGGCCACCGGTGCGCCACGCTCGCCCAGCATCGCCAGGGCGCAGCCGAACAGCACCGCGAACAGCAGCACCTGCAACACATCGCCCGTGGCAAAGGCAGCCACCACGGTGGTGGGGATGAGCTTCATCAGGAACTCCACCGTGCCGCCGCTGGTGAGTTTGTCGGCGTTGCTGGCGTAGGCGCTCATGGCCTTGGCGTCCAGCGCGTTGGGGTCCACGTTCATGCCCACACCGGGCTGGAACCAGAAGGCCAGCACCAGGCCCAGCAGCAGGGCGATGGTGGTGACCACCTCAAAGTAGATCAGCGCCTTCACGCCGACGCGCCCGACGCGCTTGAGGTCGCCCGCGCCGGCGATGCCATGCACCACCACGCAGAAGACCAGCACCGGGATGATCATCTTGATGAGCTTGATGAAGCTGTCGCCCAGGGGTTTGAGCTTGACCGCGAACTCGGGCACGGCAAAACCCAGGGCGACACCCAGCAGCAGGGCCAGCAGGACCTGCCCAAACAAGGACTTGAAAAACTTCGGCATGACAGCACCTCTCTCCATTTCAGACATACAAAGCTTGTATGCAAGAATGTAGGCAAGAAAGAGCACTGATTGTTAAGGGCTTTCCCTAGGTGCGGCCCACCGCTGGTCGGCTGCGGGAACGGGCTCTGTGGGTTCAGTGCTGCAGCACCCCACGTGCAATCACCGTGCGCTGAATCTCGGACGACCCCTCGTAGATGCGCATGATGCGGGCGTCGCGCACATAACGTTCCAGCGGCAGCTCGCGGGTGAAGCCATAGCCGCCGTGGATTTGCAGCGCTTCGTCGGTGATGAAAGCCGCCGCCTCCGAGGCGTAGAGCTTGCACATTGACGACTCCATCGAGTACGGCACCCCCGCCTGCCGCTTGGCGCAGGCCTGCAGCGTCAGCAGCCAGGCCGCCTCCAGCCGGGTTTTCATGTCGGCCAGTTTCCATTGGATGCCTTGTTTGGCCGCCAGCGGCTCGCCACCCACCTGGCGCTGGCGGGCCCAGTCCACGGCGGCGGCCAGCGCGGCCTCGCCGAGGCCCAGGCAGTTGGCCGCCACGTCCATGCGGCTGTTGTCCAGCACCTTCATGGCGGTGCGAAAGCCCGTGCCCTCATCGCCCAGGCGTTGTGTGGCCGGCACGCGGCAGTCCAGCGCCACCTCAAAGGCATGGCCGCCGCGTATGCCCATGAGCTTCTCGGGCGCGGAGATTTGCAGCCCGGGTGTGCCCTTGTCCACCACAAACGCGCTGATGCCCCGGTGGCCGGCTGCCGGGTCGGTCTTGGCATAGACGACGATGAAATCGGCCTCGCCCGCATTGGAGATGAAGTGTTTGGTGCCGCTGAGGTGGTAGTGGTCCCCCTCGCGCACCGCGCGCGTGGCCATGTCGGCGGGGTTGGAGCCAGCGCGGGGTTCCGTCAATGCAAAGGCACCCAGCTTGGCGCCACTTGCTGCGTCGGGCAGGTAGCGCTCGCGCAGCGCATCGTCGCCACCGATGAGGAGGGAGTCGGTGGCCAGGTAGTGCGCGCCAATCATGGAGGCGGTCGCGGTGCAGGCCTGGGCGATGGCCGCCAGCGAGAGCACCAGAGCGGTGGGCGTGGCGCCGGGGCCGCCCCAGCGCTCGGGCAGGTTCATGCCCATCACGCCCAGTTCGGCGAGCGCGGGCACGTAGCGCACGGTGGACAAGGCGGATTCATCCACCTCGTGCGCGTGAGGGGCCAGCTCGGCCTGGGCAAAACGGGTGATGGCGTCGGCCAGGGCCTGGTCGTCGGGGGGGATGCCAAATCGGGGGGTCATGGGGTGCTCCAAAAAAACAAATCGATGCCGTCAATGCCCGAAGGCGCCCAGCGCGCGCAGCTCGGCCACCTTGCCAGCGGCCAGGCCCAGCACACGTTGCAGGGTCACGTCGGTGTGTTCGCCCAGGCGGGGGGCGCGTTGCACAGCAGCCCGTTCGTAGGCCGAGAACTGCAGCGGTTGCGTGGGCAGGCGCAGGCCGGGCAGCTGCGGGTCGTCCACCGCCTGCAACACGCCACGGTGCTGGCTTTGGGGTGAGTTCAAGGCCTGCTCCACGTTCCAGATGGGCGCGGTGGGCACGGCGGCCGCTTCCAGGTGCTGCACCACCTGGTTCACCGTGAGCGTGCCCGACCAAGCCTCGATGGCGGCCCGCAACGCGGGTTCGTTCTGTGATCGCAGCTCATCGGTGGCAAAACGGGGGTCGGTGGCAAGTGCCGGCTGGCCGATGACGGCGCACAGCTGCGCGAACAGCTTGTTGTTGAGTACGGCCAGCACATAGTGGCCATCGGCCGCCGCGTACACGCCAAAGGGCGCAGACAGCGGGTGGCGGTTGCCTACCCGCACCGGGTTGCGGCCGGTGAACAGAAAACGCGACACCGAGGTGGCGGTGAAGGCCAGCGTCGCGTCCAGCATGGCCACGTCCACGTGGGTGCCCTGGCCGTTGCGCTCGCGCCCCAGCAGCGCGGCCAGCACGCCCCAGCTGGCAAACAGCCCGCTCACCACGTCGGATACCGCTTCACCCACCAGCGTGGGCGGGCCGTCGGGCGAACCCGTTGCTTCCATCAGCCCGCTCATGGCCTGCAGCACGATGTCGTAGGCCGGGCGGTGCGCGGTCGGCCCGGTTTGGCCGAAGCCCGAAATGCTGGCGTACACCACACGCGGGTTGATGGCCCGCACCGCGGCGTAGCCAATGCCCAGCTTGTCGGCCACGCCGGGGCGGAAGTTCTCCACCACCACGTCGGCCCTGGCACACAGCTCGCGCGCCAGCGCCTGGGCATCGGGCAGCTTGAGGTCCAGCACCACGCTGTGCTTGTTGCGGTTCATCACATTGAACAGCGCGCTTTCGCCGTTGCGCATGGGGCCGATGGCGCGGTAGTCGTCGCCCTGCGGCGGCTCCACCTTGATGACCTCGGCGCCCAGGTCGGCCAGCAAGGCGGTGCAGAAGGGGCCGGACAACACGCGGGTGAAGTCCACGATGCGCAGGCCCGCGAGCGGGCCGGTGGGAAGGGGGTGTTCAGCAGACATGCGGCCATGCTAGGTCGATGACTGCATCAAAGAAAATACAGAGTTTTGAATCACTGCATCAACAAAACAGATTCAATCATGCTCCATGTCTCCCTGCGTCAACTCAGCTACTTCGTGGCCGCTGCCCGTCACGGCAGCACCTTGCAGGCGGCCTTGGCCCTGCACGTCTCGCAGCCGTCCATCTCGCACGCCATCGCCACCTTGGAAGCCCACTGGGGTGAAAAGCTGTTCCACCGCATCCACGCGCAAGGGCTGGAGCTGACCACGGCAGGCACGCGCCGCAGCGCCCTGGCGCAAGCCCTGCTGACGCAGGCGGAGGCGCTGGACGCACCCGCTGGGCAGGGCGTGGCGGGCAGTTTGTGTGTGGCCGGCCTGTCCACGCTGGCCCCCATGCACCTGCCGGCCCTCATGCGGCGTTTCAGTCAAAGGTTTCCCCAGGTCGAGCTGCGCTTGGGCGAGGGTGACACCGAAACCCTGCTGGCGCGGCTGGAGCGCGGCACCCTGGACCTGGCCCTGCTGTACGACATGGGCCTGCAGCGCGCGGTGGCGCTGCACGAGGTGGGCGCGCAGGCGCCTTACGTGTTGATGCCGGTGGGGCACGCGCTGGCCAAACGCGCGGCGGTGGCCTTGCGCGACCTGGCCGATGAACCCCTCGTGCTGATTGACCTGCCGCACAGCCGGCAGTACTTCCTGTCGCTGCTGGCGCATGCCGGGGTGCGGCCGCAGGTGGTGATGGAAAGCGGGTCGCTGGAGATGGTGCGCGCGCTGGTGGCACACGGTCATGGGCTGTCGCTGTTGACCACGCGGCCCAGCCGCGACGTCAGCTACGACGGCCGGCGCCTGGTCTGCAAGCCGCTCTCAGGCAAGGTGCCGCCGCAGCGGCTGGTGCTGGCGGCGTCTGCCTCGGTGCCGCTCAGCCCTGCCGCTGAAGCCTTTGTGCAGGTGGCGCGTGAGCACCTGGCGGCGGCGGGTTAGGCGCAGGTCTCAGCGGCGCTCCACAAACGCGAGCACGGCTTCCAGCATGCGACGCACCGTGGGCTGGATGCCTGCCGCCACGTCGGGCAAGTAGTCAAAAGGCTGGCGCTCCATCATGTAGGACGCCTGCGTCATTTCCAGCTGCACCGCGTGGATACCCTGTGCCGGGTTGCCGTGCTGGCGGGTGATGTGGCCGCCTTTGAAGCGGCCGTTGAGCACGGCGGTGTAGCCCGTGGCCTCGCGGCCAATGGCCAACAATTGCGCGGCCAGCGCAGGGTCGCAACTGGCGCCGTCGGCGGTGCCGAGGTTGAGGTCCGGCAGACGGCCTTCAAAAAAGCGCGGCAGCACCGAGCGGATGGAGTGCGCGTCCCACAGCGCCGCCACACCGTGTTGTGCCTTCAGGCGCGCCAGCTCTTCGGTGAGCTTCGCGTGGTACGGCTGCCAGATGGCGTCGCGGCGCGCGGCGATTTCCGCTTCGGTCGGATGATCGGCCGGGTCGCGGTACAGCGGCGTGTCGTCGAAGGTGTCCACCGGGCACAGGCCGGTCACGCTCTGGCCGGGGTAGAGGCTGGCACCGTCGGGCGGGCGGTTGAGGTCGATCACATACCGCGAATGGGTGGCCACCAGCACCGAGGCGCCCAGTGCGTCGGCGAAGTCGTACAGGCGCTCCAAGTGCCAGTCGGTGTCGGGCACACCCTGGGCCTCGTCGGTCAGGCGCGCGGCCAGCGCGGGCGGCACATGGGTGCCTACGTGCGGCATGGAGATCAGCAGCGGGCGGGTGCCCTGGCGGAATCGGAACGGCGGCTCGGTGGTGGTGAAGCGAACGGCAGGGCTCATGCTTGGGTGTCCTCCAGCAGTTGGCGGCGCGCGGTGTTGAAAGCGGCGCGCGCGGAATGGTTCAAGGCATGCCGGCCCGCCAACACCCGTGCGTGCCCATCCACCCACACCTCGGCGATGGCCGACTGGCGGTGGCTGGCAAACACGTGGGCCGACAACATGGCATCGGCCGTTGGCAGGCCTTGCAGCAAGGGGTGCTCGGCGTCCAGCACCACCAGGTCGGCTTGTTGGCCCACGGCCAGGCCCGCCACGGCGCGGCCGCTGGCCTGGGCGCCGCCGGCCACGGCATCGAGTGTCATGGCGGTGGCCACATAGGCGTGGCGGTCGCCCGCCAGCACGTTGCGTTGGCGGGTGGCCAGGCGCTGGCTGTATTCGAGCATCAGCAGCTCTTCGGCTGCGTTCACGGTGGCGTGGCTGTCCGAGCCCACGCCCCAGTGGCCACGGCCCGCACGCCACAACGCCATGTCAAAGATGCCGTCGCCCAGGTTGGCTTCGGTGGTGGGGCACAGGCCGGCCACGGCGCCAGTTTGCGCGGCGCGGCGGTATTCGTCGGCGTCCATGTGGGTGGCGTGCACCAGGCACCAGCGAGCGTCCACGGGTGCGTGGTTCAGCAGCCACTGCACCGGGCGCTGACCGCTCCAGGCCAGGCAGGCGTCCACCTCGCCCGTCTGCTCGGCGATGTGAATGTGGATGGGGGCGGTGGCGTCGAGCGCCGTCAAACCGTCAACGGCTTCGCGCAGCGCCTCGGGCGGCACGGCGCGCAGCGAATGGGGCGCGAGGCCCAGGCGTGCGCCTTGGGCCTCGCACAGCGGCTTGAGCGCTTGCAGCAGCGCCAGCATGTTGTCGGTGCGGCGGATGAAGCGGCGCTGGCCGGCGTTGGGCGGCGTGCCACCAAAGCCACTGGTTTGGTACAGCACCGGCAGCAGGGTGAGGCCGATGCCGGCGTTTTGTGCGGCGCGCAGCAGGCACAGCGAGAGTTCGCGGTCGTCGGCGTAGGGCCGACCATCGGCCTCGTGGTGCACGTAGTGGAACTCGCACACGCTGGTGTAGCCGGCCTCCAGCATCTCCACGTACAGGCCGGTTGCGATGGCGGTGAGCTGCTCGGGCGTGATGGCGCCGGCAAAGCGGTACATCAGCTCGCGCCAACTCCAGAAGCTGTCTTGCGCGGCGCCACGGTATTCGGTCAGCCCGCCCATGGCGCGCTGAAAAGCGTGCGAGTGCAGGTTGGGCAAGCCGGGCAGCACGGGGCCTGCGGCACGCTGTGTGCCTGCGGGCGCGGATGCGTTGGGCGTGACCGTGCTGAGCTGGCCGGCGGTATTCCATTGCAGCAGCACATCGCGCGCCCAGCCGGTGGGCAACAGCGCGTGTTCGGCGAACAGGGTGTGGGGTGTCATGCTGTTCAAGTGGTTCTTGACGGGATTCGTCGCGCTACGTGCCCGAACCGGGGGCTCCGCCGGGCTGGCTTGGCCAGACGGCTGGAGCCGCCCCCTGGGGGGTGACGCGAAGCGGCGCGGGGGG